>NZ_KV792845.1:0-2350 GCF_001808335.1 Oligella sp. HMSC05A10
AGGGATGAGGTGCAAACCTCACCCTACTCGATTAGTGACACACAGTACAGGTTTGTAGTGACCACTCTTTCCTTGCTCCCTAGAAGATAGTTAAACCTCTGGCAGAGGATGAAGGTGTAACTAACAATTAAATGGCGGTTTGTTCATGATGTTTGATCCTAGCCAAGCAGGAAGTAGGCTGTTTCTGCTTTTTCCGCCTTTGCCGTCATGTATGGCTATACAGCCGTTGTCAAAGTCGAAATCTTTAACCCGTAAGCGCAGGCACTCATTGATGCGTAATCCAGCACCATACAGCAGCGCAAAAATAACTTGGTTGCGAGTATTCATGACCTGCAAAATGCGTTGCACTTCATTGGCAGAGATAACAGAAGGTAGCCGTCTAGGCTTGCTTGCAGGGATATAATCAATATCGCCCAATGGCTGTTGTAAAAACCTGTTGTACAAAAAAGCTAGGGCATTTAATGCGATTTTCTGCGTGTTTATGGCTACATGTCTGTCGTTTGCTAAGCTGGATAAAAACTGCCTGACCTCTTCACTGCCCATAGTCTGAGGATGACGTTTTTTGTGAAATAGAATAAAACGCTTAATCCAGTGCAGGTAAGTTTTTTCAGTTTTAAGCGCGTAACCTTTCTGCCGCATATCCATGCGTATGGAATTTAAAAATGGACTTTTAGACATCAGACGCTCCTTGTCTTTTACTGTTTTTTTATACAGTCTATTTTAGCTCGGTTATCAAAAAGTGCACGTTTTTACATATGGGAATGCTCGTTTTTATGGTGCTGAAATGATAAAGGTATGTAAATCATAGGGTTATGTATCAGGCTGGCAGAATAACGCGCATACCGCTAGCGAGATAGCATGCATGCTCGAATTGATCCCAAGGGATGCCTTGCTTATCTTGGTGAAGGCATTACTATTCAGAGACATATATTAATTTAAGCTTTGTTGGCTCGGGCTGAAAAATGAGCAGGCATGCTAATAAGCTGTTAGATTTACCCAATAAACATAACAGGAGTGATATAGATGGAAGTGGCTCAAAAAAACGATCAGCAATTATTCGAAAATGCGATTAGAGCATTAGAGGCTGAGATAGCAAATATAGGTACTCATTTGACTATTGATGCAAGTGCAAGGCAGGCCTATGCAAGGCAAATACGTGCAATGTCGAATGAGCTTAGAATGATGGCTCAGACTGGAAGAATCACCTGGCTTCAAGCCGCCGAGCAGGCATCGGAAGCTAGAAACCTCATTATGAAAGTAATAAGAACAAGAAGCACTCCGGTTGGTCTGTCAATCGCGCAGAAGATTAAGCAGCAAGGAAAAACGCTCAATGAAATAGTAGCCATAAAATCCCAAAAGCTGTATGGCGCCAGTGTTTCGTTTGATAATCTCACCGCTCAGCAGCAAAACAAAGTATATCTAGAGGTCGTAAAATCGGCAGGAAAGTCTCGGCCAGAAGTCACTTCGGCTATGAAAAAGCTATCACATGCTGGAAGAGGCCTAATTCTTTTATCTATTGCTCTATCTGTCTATACAGTTGCGACAGCTGAAAATAAATTTGACGCGGTGGGCAAGGAAATTGCTATTACCGGAACCGGCATTGGTGGTGGTATAGCTGGAGGAGCATTAGCCGGATTCGCGTGTGGCCCTGGTGCTCCTGTATGCGTTACCGTTGGAGTATTCGTTGGTGGAGCTCTTGCTGCTTTTGGAGTGGGATTAGTTTGGTAGGTATAGCCATGAAAATCATTAAAAATGATGATGTTAATTTAAAAGTCATATCCGAGGCTACAGAAGCTCAATCACCAAAAAGTGAAATTACTATCGAGGGCACCAAGCTAAAATTAATCATCAACGGAGTTGATCTCGAAGCATGCATTCAATATGACGAATGTTATCTAGTCTTCACTACTGATGATTGCCCTTTTGAAGAGTCACTCAACATCTATTTGCTAAGTGGCGAAAACGAAATTATAGATAGTGCCACTGCTTTTTGGCCATACGGTACCGGCTCATTTAAGTTGCTTGGTATTACAGATCCAGATTTGGTTCAATTCAAATTTTTTGGCGACAAAGATTGGCAGATTAAAATATTCAAAAGTAAGAGATTTCACATTCCCTATATTTCAGAACCTTCTGGTGTATGGCGTAAGTTCAAATTTTGGAGGTCTTTCGGTGTATCGGAAGTTTCTTCTCAATAGCCAACCAAAGAAATCTAACAAATTGCTGCACTCGGACACATACTGCTACGCTCGCTTTTGTGTGTCGCTACGCTCCATATTACACAAAACGCTCTCCGCAGCATGTGCCGGTGAGCAAGGCGTTAGCCAGATGGAAATACTGTAATGAAAGA
>NZ_KV792846.1:0-51338 GCF_001808335.1 Oligella sp. HMSC05A10
AGGGATGAGGTGCAAACCTCACCCTACTCGATTTTCATACCTCTTAGAGTTTATGAATAATTTGCCCCGAAGCCAATGCTGCTTTGAGTAGCTCTGAGGCACTTCCCTGAGCCAGCTGCATATCGCCAGCAATTTCAATTAATGGCATCAAAACAAAGCTGCGCAAATGCAGGCGGGGGTGAGGTACGCTTAATTCCGCACTATCGGAGCTAAAGTCTTGGTAGAGCAAGATATCCAGATCCAAGGTGCGCGGCGCATTTCTATAGGCACGTTCGCGGCCATAGGCATTTTCAATGGCTTGTAAGCGATGTAAAAGTGGCAAGGGTTGCAGGCTCGTCACAATCTCTACCACCGCATTAATATAGTCCGGACCGTCCGCATCCAAGGGCGGGCTACGGTAGAGTGAGGAGCGCTTAAGTAGCTTAATACCAGGGCTTGCAGCAATGCTGTCGATAGCGGCTTCAAGCGTTGTATCCGGAGAATTAAGATTGGCACCTAAGGCAATATAGGCCTGATGCATGACTGCTGCATCACTCATGAGCACCACTCCCTTTGGTCGTGTTGCTTGATGTAGGTTCTGCCTGAGCCGCCATAGCTTTGCGTTTGCGATTGGCATAATTGCGCTTGCGCGGACGCCGTCTACGCTTGCTTTTGACTGCCTCGCCATCCATGCCGGTGGTGGCGCGCTGTTGACGTGACGGCTGAGGCAATTGAGTGAGCATGGCGCTACGCTCATCGCTATCAGCATCAGCTAAATCCATCCACCATTGAGCAAGTACACTATCAAACTCACCGGCCGCCGCACGAATCTGTAAGAAATCAACAGCCGCACGGAAACGTGGCTGTTCAAACATGCGATAAATAGCACGTAATGAGCGCTTTTCAAAGCGTGGTTGCATAAACCAAATCTCCCGCATATCACTGCTTTGACGGCGTTGGAGTGAGAGATGACGGGCAAATTTTTCTAATACTTCATGCGCTGCTTGAACCAAGGCGGGCACGACCGGCTCTTTGTGTTCATCTTGATAATAGCGCCAGCGTTCACTGACCAAGGGCCAAAGGGCGGCAGCATATAGGAAACTTGGACTTACCGTCTTACTGCTGCGGATACGATAATCTGTTCTTTCTAAAGCAATTTGTAGAAACTTGTTATGTTCAAGTTGTTGTTGCAATAAATTAATTAAAGGTAAAATGCCATCGCTCAGTCCATGTGCTGCAATTAACTGCAGGCAGAGATTGCTATTGCCGCAACAAAGCAGCTTTAATGATTCATCGGCCAGACGGGACTCGGGTACATTAAGCAGTAACTTGGCCATGGATTTGATCGGTGCAGCGGTACTCGCTTCTAAGCTGCCGTTGAGCTTGGCTTGAAAGCGCAAAGCCCGCAGTAAACGCACCGGATCCTCGCGATAGCGTGCCTCCGCATCACCGATAATGCGTACCAGACGGTGACGAATATCATGTAGACCATGATGATAGTCAATTAGCGTTTTAGCAATCGGATCGTAATACAGGGCATTGATGGTAAAGTCACGCCGTTCAGCATCCTGAGCCTGATTGCCGTAGACGTTATCACTGAGCACACGACCGAATTCATCCGTATGCTGTTTTTGCGTCGATGCTGCTCTATAGGTTGAAACCTCAATAATTTCACGACCAAATAGGCAATGCACTAATCTAAAACGACGTCCAATGATTAGGGCTCGACGAAATAAGGGTTTAACCTGCTCTGGGGTCGCATTTGTCGCTACATCAAAATCTTTGGGTTGTAGGCCTAAAATCAAATCGCGTACTGCGCCACCTACGATATAGGCTTCAAAACCGGCATCCTGTAGTACTTGACAGACCTTAATCGCATTGCGCGAAATCAGGTGATTTTGTATTTGATGCTCAGCCGCATCATACATAATGGCTTGAGGCTGATTGCTTGAGCCTCGATGCTTTTTATTAGCACGGCCCTTAGTCGCTTGTTCGTGTTGAGGGACCTTAAACAGCTTTTTTAAAAAAGTATTGATGGAGAGTTTATGTTCTGTGCCCATAAGCTATGCTGATTATTTAAATAAATCGATAATTGCCCAGTTGTTTTTTTGCGCAAGCTCACGTAGGGCAGGGCTAGGGTTAGTGGCAACCGGGTGGGTGGCTCTTTGTAATAAGGGCAAGTCATTCATCGAATCACTATAAAAATAGATGCTTTCAAAGGCATCTAAGCTGCTACCTAAGCCATTGAGCCATTGTTCAACCCGGGTGATTTTACCCTCTTGATAAGAGGCAACGCCAACAAATTGACCGGTGTAGCGACCATTAATATACTCGGGTGAAGTGCCGATAATATGCTCAAAACCAAAGGCGCGGCCAACCGGTTGGATGACAAAGGTATTAGTCGCTGAGACGAGGCAGCATAAAGCGCCCTCACGTAAATGGCGATCCACTAAGTCAAAGGCTTGTTCGGTGATCGCTGGACGTACAACCTCAGCCATAAAGCGCTCATGATATTTGCTTAAATCAAAGGGTGTATGCATCGCCAAAAAGCTTAAAACAAAGGCGGCCGACTCCTCAATGGTTAATTGACCGGCATCATACTTATCCATGATTTCCTGATTTCTGCGTGCCACCTCGGCTGGGTCGCCAGCTAGCTGATTGCGACTAAGCCATTCGATCCATTCATAATCGGTATCAATCGGAAGAAGGGTGTGATCTAAATCGAAGAGGGCGAGTGTTTTTGTTGTGATACTCATAAGTGATGATTAATTTCAGCTTCTTGAATAAAGTTTTTAATTAAGTTTAGGGTGACTTGGCGGCGCTTAGCAATAGAGTATAGGTCTAAAGCATCCAGCCAAGCGAATAATGAGCGGATATTACGCTCCGTGTTTTTTAACAGCCAATCAGTGGCTTCTGAATTGATTTTTAAATCTTTTTCATAGGCTCGCTGCTGAATCGCTAGCACAATATCCTCGTCTTTGAGCGAGTGTAGCCTATAGGCTAAGCCCCAACCGAGGCGATTACGTAGATCCTCACGAATCGGCATATTAAGTGGCGCTTGATCGCCAGCGCTGATGAGACTAATGGCATCTGCCTGATTTTTATGACGATGCGTATAATTAATCAAGTCAAACAACGTCATTTGCTGTGCTTCATTGAGATCCTGTACATCATCAACTGCCACAATCTGAGCTTGGTTTTCAAGGCAGGCGTTTAAGTCCGTCGGAAAATCCGCCGCCGCAAAATAAACCGCAGCTGCACGCTCCGCAGCCAGCGCTTTAAGGAGGTGGCTTTTACCGCTACCAGGCTCACCGAAGAGATACAGCATGGAGCCGGGCGCACAATCCATGAGCCGGCTGAGCGCTTCCCAGTTTTCACCCGGCACAAAATTATCAAAACTAAAATCTTGGCTTGGTAATAAAGCCAATGGCAGTTGCTCAATCATTCAAAATCATTGTTATCACTCAGGCACAGCTGATTGATAATTTATCGTAAAATAGGATAATCTACGTGTTGCGCAGCGGACTGCACTAACATCTAGCAATAATCATTATTCTTACATATTTGGGTATATTTCTCATGACAAATAAGCAAAACTCCCCTTTAAGTTACCGCGATGCCGGTGTGGATATTGATGCCGGTGAGGCTTTAGTTGATCGTATTAAGCCTTTGGCAGCAAAAACCATGCGCGAAGGGGTTTTGACCGGTCTGGGCGGTTTTGGTGCTTTATTCGAGGTGCCTAAGCGTTATCAGGAGCCAGTGTTGGTTGCTGGGACCGATGGGGTAGGTACCAAGTTGCGCTTGGCCTTTGATTGGGATAAGCATGACACGGTTGGTATTGATTTAGTGGCAATGAGTGTTAATGATATTTTAGTTCAAGGGGCGGAGCCTTTATTCTTCTTGGATTATTTTGCTTGTGGGGTATTGGCAGTCGATAAAGCTGCCGCCGTGGTAGGTGGTGTAGCTAAAGGCTGTGAGCTCGCTGGCTGCGCCTTAATTGGTGGTGAAACCGCAGAAATGCCCGGCATGTATCCCGAGGGTGAATATGATTTAGCGGGTTTTGCGGTCGGTGCGGTTGAAAAGTCTAAGGTGATTAACGGCGCCTCAATTAAAGCTGGTGATGTGGTATTAGCCTTAGCCTCAAGTGGCGCTCACTCTAATGGTTACTCCTTAATCCGCAAAATCATTGAACGCGCCGGCATTAAACCTGAGGATCCGTTTGAGGACGCTACCTTTGCTGATGCCATCATGGCACCGACCCGCATTTATGTTAAGCCGGTACTAGCCGCTATTGAGCAGCATGGTGAGGCGATTAAGGGCTTAGTGCATATTACCGGTGGTGGTTTATTGGAAAATATCCCGCGGGTTGTGCCTGAGGGCTTAGCTGCCCATCTACACAAGGGTGAATGGCAGTTGCCACCGTTATTCTCTTGGTTGCAGGAGCAGGGTAATGTGGATACCCAAGAAATGTACCGTGTCTTTAACTGCGGTCTGGGTATGGTGATAGTCGTAGCTGCTGAAGCTGCCGATGCGGTCAAGGCGCAGTTAAGCGAAGCGGGTGAGACCGTCTACCACGTGGGTGAGATTGTGCCCCAAGGCGACGGTCCGCGAGTATTGATTAAGGAGTAGTTGCTCGCACTATCGCACTATTTAATCAATTAATGCCAGTTGACGCACCGTGCGCAAGACCTGTGCTGGCACATTCTCAGAAAAGCAGTCAATTTGAATTCGTTCAGGTTGACTGCGCAACCAAGTAATTTGGCGCTTTGCCAATTGTCTGGTGGCAGCAATGCCACGCTCTACCGCCTCTTCATAGCTGCAGTTACCGGCCAAATAGTCCCATAATTGGCGGTAACCGACGCAGCGGATTGAGGGTAAATCGGGATGCAGGTCTGGACGCTGATAAAGGCTTTGTACTTCATCTAAAAAGCCCATAGCCAGCATCTGCTTAAAGCGCTTTTCAATTTGTTGATGCAAACGGCTGCGCTCACGTGGTTCCAGGCTGATAGTCACAAAATCATAATCATGCGATGGCGCTTTTTGCGTAGCAATTAAGGCCGACATCGTGCTACCGCTGATACGGTAAATCTCTAAGGCACGCGCAATGCGTTGACTATCATTGGGCGACAAACGTGCTGCCGTTGTTGGATCCACTGAGGCAAGCTGTTGATGCATGGCAGGCCAACCGATGCGCTTTGCCTCTGCCTCAATCTCAGCCCGTAGTGTGGCATCGGCTTTGGGTAAATCATGCAAACCTTCACGTAGGGCTTTGTAATACATCATGGTGCCACCTTCAATTACGGGTAGACTACCACGTGCTTGAATCGCTGGAATGAGCGCTAGCGTATCACTCACAAAGTCCGCCGCACTATAACTTGCGAGTGGATCGCGAATGTCTAATAAATGATGTGGTACTTGCGCCTGCTCTGCGGCACTGGCTTTTGCAGTACCAATATCCAAGCCTTTATAAATGGTGGCCGAGTCCATGGCAATAATTTCAATGGGTCTTAACTTGGCTAAGGCTAAAACCGCAGCGGACTTACCGGCAGCGGTGGGACCGCATATACAGAGAATTTGTTTTTTCATGTTGCAACTACTCGCCGCGCATAAATAGTTTATCCAAATCACCCATCGACCATTGGAACCAAGTAGGGCGACCGTGATTACAATTATCCGCCTTATCCGTGGCTTCCATGGCGCGTAGTAGTGCATTCATCTCGTTGATCGTCAGTATACGGCGTGCTCTAATGGCACCGTGACACGCCATGGTAGCAAGGATTTCATTACGCTGTAGGGCTAAACGCTCACTGCTGCCAATATCAGCGATATCCTTTAAAACACCCAGTACCATACTTTCAATATCACCGCGCGACAATAGGGCTGGCACCCCTCGCACACTAATACTTTTAGGTCCGCTAGGGCTGAGATGTAAGCCTAAGTCCATTAGCAGATCAGGTTTCGACTCGACAATAGCAACGTCTTTTTCGCTGCAAGAAAGTAGGTAGGGCACTAAAAACTCTTGCACCACAATATCTTGTTGGTTATGAAGTTGTTTTAATTGCTCATAAAGCACTCGCTCATGGGCAGCGTGCATATCTACCAATACAAGGCCGGAGCGGTTCTGCGCCAAAATATAAATACCATGCAATTGACCAATTGCCATGCCCAAAGGAAAATCATCGTTCGCATCCTGCGTTTCTGCTGGCTGCGGGCTCACTGTAGGTGTTGTTGTAGCTGTCGTGTGGCTTGTTGCTGTGCTACTTGTGGTAAGCGGCGCATAGGTAGTACGCCAATCACCTGCAGCTGTCAAATTTAAGGCGTTTTGACGGTAATCATTGCCAGGCTGCTGCGGATATGCATTGCTAGAAATTGCCGCTTCAGGGTAGTTGCTTGTATCCGCATTGTAGCTAGTAGGCTGTGGGGTAGTTGATAAGGCGATATCGTCACCGCTACGAGCCAAGCTACTCATCACGGCATTGGCATCGCTACGGTTTTGTCCGCCCGTATTAGAAAGTGCGGCTCCCAAGGCCTGAATAAATAAGCGATAAACGGCACTTGCCTCTCTAAAACGCACTTCACTTTTAGCGGGATGCACATTCACATCGACCAGTTCAGGGGCAATCTCAAGAAACAACACATAGGCAGCCTGACGCTCACCATGTAAAACATCACTATAGGCTTGACGAATGGCATGGCTAATGGCGCGGTCACGTATAAAACGACCATTCACAAAAAGATACTGCTTATCAGCCCGCGGACGGGCGGCGGTGGGGTGAATGATGAGTCCATGTAAACGGGCCAAGCCATGATCCAGCTGCACTTCCAGACCATGCTCCATAAACTCATTGCCCATCACATCACGTACACGTTGAAAAGCATCCGTGGCTTGCCATTGCTTATAGGGCTTTTGATTATGAAACACTCTCAGCGTTAATTGTGGATTGGCCATCGCCAAACGCTCCAAGGTATCGACAGCATGAGCGAATTCCGTGGCTTCAGTTTTTAAAAACTTGCGTCGAGCGGGGATATGCTCAAAGAGTTGTCGCACATCCACCGTGGTGCCGATACCACCGGCGGCCGGGCTGATTTCTTTAGAAGTGCCGCAAATGCTAAAGGCATGATCTTGCGACGCCGTGCGTGAACTAATCGTCATCCGACTAACCGAGGCGATGGAGGCTAAAGCCTCACCCCTAAAGCCCATGGAGGCGACTGACTCTAACTCCTCTAAGCTGCGTATTTTACTGGTGGCATGCTGTGTCAAGGCTAAAGGCAACTCATGTTGCGGTATGCCACTACCATTATCAATCACGCAAATACGGCGTATCCCCCCACCCTCTAAACGCACCTCAATTTCTGTGCTGCCCGCATCAATGGCATTTTCCAATAGCTCTTTTAGCACCGAAGCAGGGCGCTCAATCACTTCGCCTGCAGCAATTTGATTAATTAATTGCTCAGGCAGGGGGCGAATTTCTTTTCTTTGACTCATGCCGTACATATTAAAAAACCGCTCGATTTTTATCAAGCGGTTTTAACAATCATCAAATTGTTAAGCTAGTCATTAGCCCAGTCTAGCTAAGGGAGGATTGGTTGCAAGATAGGCTTGAACGCCACCTAAAATCCCCTTAGCGATGGCCCGTTGATTACTAGATGAGCGGAGGAATTGCTCCTCTTTGGGATTAGAAATAAAGGCCGTTTCAACCAGAATCGAAGGGATATCTGGTGAACGTAACACCGCAAAGCCTGCTTGCTCAACGCGACGACTGTGAACCCCGTTAATTTTACCTAAGGAGCTTAACACGCGATGACCGATTTTTAAGGAGTCCTGAATCTGTTGTGAGGTCGACATATCCAGTAATACACTGGCAGTACTGCGATCATGTGCGCCGAAATCTACACCGCCAATCATATCGGCATTATTTTCTTTGTTGGCCAGCCATTTGGCAGCGGCGCTACTGGCGCCCTTGGTCGACAGTGTAAAGACCGTGGTACCACGAGCGCTTGGATTACTAAAGGCATCCGCATGCACCGAAATAAAAATATCAGCTTTAACCCGTCTTGCTTTTTGTACTCGTACTTGTAAAGGTACAAAGAAGTCTGCATCACGTGTCATATAGGCACGCATATTCGGCTGCGCATTAATCTGATCACGCAAATACTTGGAAATTGCCAGTACCACATCTTTTTCGCGCGTGCCACGTGGACCGATGGCGCCAGGATCCTCACCGCCATGGCCAGGATCAATCGCAATTAGCACAGGACGTGAGCCGCGATTGCGACTGCCGCTTGTGGGAGGGGCTGCCGGTGCTTTAGGAGCTACCTGACCTTGTACGGTTGGTGCACTGGTGGTAGGGCGGCTGCTGCCTAACTGATCAATGACACTCGCTAAGGGATCATCGCCGGGGCTATCTAATAAAGCCATCAGTGGGTCATGTGCAACTTTAGGGTAAAGATCAAGAACTAAGCGGTACTGATAATTACCGATAGGCTTTAAGGTAAATACTTGCGGCGCAATCTGTTGCTTGAGATCCATCACTAAACGCACCACATCGGCACGATTTTGCGCCACCCGAATGGAACGGATGTAGGGATCATTTGGTTTAATTTGGGAAACTAAGGAGTTAAGTGCTTGGTTTAGGCTAATGCCTTGTAAGTCCACTACTAAACGATTTGGATTGTCGAGCATAAAATGCTCAGCGTTAAGCGGTGCACTTAGCTCTAACGTCACTCGAGTGTATTCATCTGCCGGCCAGGTACGTACTGCTAACACTTGAGCGGCAGCAGCCTGGGCCCACTTGGGCATCACACTTAGGGTCAACACGCTACCCGCAAAGCCTAAGGCACGGCGCCGCGCTATACCTCTGTCTGTGAGTTTAAATTGTTTAGCCATTGCTTCCCTTTGTCTGTAACTGCCGATAACACGGCTTCACGCCCCGCCTCTTGATAAGTTAAGTAAAGCCTTAAATCAGGAGGAGGGAGCTGCTCATTTGCTTTTTCTGACCACTCGACTAAGACGACCGCCCGCTCCAGGAGTTGCTCCTCAAATCCGGCCTCTTGCCATTCGTCAGAATCATTAAACCTATAAAAATCAAAGTGATATAAGTATAAGCTAGAAACATTATAGCTTTCAAGTAGGGTGTAGGTAGGGCTTTTTATTCTGCCCTTTACACCAAGAGCGCGTAAAAATGCGCGGGCAAAGGTGGTTTTACCAGCGCCTAGATCCCCGTGTAAATAAATCCGTGCACCGCTAAAATCGCTCAGGTCGAGCTCGTAACCCTCTGATAAATTAGGAAAAATTGATTTGGCTAGATTACTTGCCAAGGCGCAACTCGCCGCTTCATCTGCTAGAAAAAGGCGATAATTACTTAATGCTTGCTTCATGTGAATTCTTGATATGGGTGCTAATTATTTGTTAAATAAATTAAATTTTGACTTAATTCAGTGCTTTTATTTTAAAAATAATTTGTAATCGTTTGTAAGAAGTCACTTTTTACAATGAAGTAGAGCCAAATAGGTAGAGTCAGCAAACAGCTTAGGGTCTGAACCGAGATAATATTGGCCACCAGCCGTGCATCGCCACCCATCCGCACAGCTAGCACATAGGCGGCGGGCGCTGTTGGAATGGCGGCAAAAATCATAAACATCTGTGTTTGTAGTGTGCTAAAGCCGACTACAATGGCGATTAATAAGGCAAACAGCGGCATCATCACGAGCCGGGTGATCGTCATCCAAGCCACGATCGGTGCATTGACCGTGCCTTCTCTCAACTTAAGTGCTGCCCCGACACAAATCAGCCCAAGCGGAATAGATGCTTGACCAAGTTTTAGGAGGGTATTATCAAGTACCGCAGGTAGCTTAAAGCCGAGCAGGTTTAAACTCACCGCCAACACAGTTGTGATGACGAGGGGATTGCTGATAATGGATTTTAATACACCGCCCCCACTTTCGGCTGCTAAAGCACGCACTGCCATGACATTGACTAAGGGGACGGTAAAGCCGATAAATACCGCCATGATCGCTAGGCCATCGGTGCCACCGACGCCAGGTCCAATAGAGAGCGCTAAATAGGTACTGAAACGATAAACGCATTGTTGGGTGGAATTGAGCGCACGCTGATCGACGGTGAGAAATAGTCGGCTACCGAGCGCTAGCAATAAACCAGCAAGGGCTAGTAAGACACAGGCGAGCAGCGAAGCGCCGGCGGTACTGATACTAAGTGGGCTAGCGAGTACCGAGCGAAAGAGCAAGGCCGGAAACATCAGAAAATAGACCATCTTTTCTGTATTGGCAAAAAACTCACGGGCAAAATTGAGCTTATTGAGCATGAACCACCCTAGTGCCACTAGGATAATATCAGGTAGAAGTAGGTATAAAATGCTCATAATACGTTATATATTCATAATGCGTTATATATAATTAAGCGATGGTTTAAAGCATCGTTTAGTATAGCTGAAATTATCAGCGTTTAAATCGGAATTAAAATGCAGGAAAATGAACTCTCCGCTTTTTTAGACAGCTTGTGGTTAGAGGACGGTTTAGCTAAAAACACCTTAGCTGCCTATCGTCAGGATATGCATGCCTTTATCGAGTTTTTGCAACGTGAGCGCCCAGCTGTGAGTGTATTTACGGTGAAGGCTGAGGATATTCAGGCTTGGTTGGCGCAAATGCATGTAGAAACAAAGCCGAGCACAGCCAATCGACGTTTGGCGACTTTGCGTCGTTTCTATGCCTGGGCCATGCAACATCATCGTATGGAGGAGGATCCTTGTTTGCATATCAAAGCAGTCCGGCAGGCCGCACGCTTTCCTAAAAGTCTTAGTGAATCGCAGGTGGAGTTGCTGTTGGCCGCGCCTGATTTGAAAACGCCGGGTGGCTTGAGAGACCGTGCCATGCTAGAGACGCTGTATGCGACTGGACTGCGTGTGAGTGAGTTGATTGCACTTAGAGTTTTTCATTTGGCGTTGAGAGAGGGGTTTTTGCGCGTGGTCGAGGCAAAGGGCTCCAAAGAGCGGATCGTGCCCCTAGGTGAAGAGGCTTTGTACTGGTTGGAGCGCTATTTGTTGGAGGCCAGACCAGAACTCCTCAAGGGTCGTCTTGATGATGCGGTGTTTATTACCCGCTTGGGTAGTGCCATGAGTCGGCAGGCGTTTTGGCAATTAGTCAAAAAGTACGCTAAGCAACAGGATATACAGGTGCCGTTATCACCCCATGTGTTGCGACATGCTTTTGCCACACATTTACTGAATCATGGAGCGGATTTGCGCGTGGTGCAAATGCTCTTAGGGCATGCTGATATTTCTACCACGCAGATTTATACCCATGTGGCACGCGAGCGATTAAAAACCTTGCATCAAAAGCATCATCCCCGCGCATAAGTTTTAGGGAGCGACCTTAGGTAGAGCTATGACTTTAGTCTTAAGTGCTCAAATATGATTAGTCATTTAATTTAGATCAATGTCATAATTTTATTACTAATTAAAATACATAGGAATCAGTTTTTATATAAGGAGACATGATGGCTGATTTTGAGACAGGTCTGGGTAAAAATGAGGCTAACTATACACCCTTAACACCTATTGATTTTTTAGTGCGGGCACATGAGGTATTCGGTGATGATTTGGCGATTGTGCATGGCTCAATCCGTCAGAACTGGACTGAAACCTATCATCGCTGTCGCCAAATGGCTGCTGCCCTGAGACAAAACGGGGCCGATCGTGGTACCACGGTTGCTACGCTTTTACATAATACGCCGGCCATGGTTGAGGCTGGTTTTGGTGTGCCGATGTCAGGCGGCGTCTTATTAGCACTTAATGTGCGTTTAGAAACTGAGGGTCTGATCTACTGTTTACAACATGGTGAGGCCGAGTTCTTACTGGTCGATAGCGAGTTTGCGCCGCACATCCCTGAGATTAAAAAGGCTTTACCCGCACTTAAAATAATTCAGGTCAATGATGAATTAGGCCCTAAGGACGTGGAGCCCTTCAGTGACATTGAGTATGAAGGCTTTTTGCAATCCGCTGAGGATCTAGATAATTGGGTTTTACCTAAGGACGAATGGGATGCGATTGCTTTGAACTATACCTCTGGTACCACCGGTAACCCTAAGGGGGTGGTTTATCATCACCGTGGTGCCGCCTTAAATGCGATTGCGCAAAGTTTAGAGTTCGATATGCCAAAGCGTCCAGTGTATTTATGGACCTTGCCCTTATTTCATTGTAATGGTTGGTGTTTTGCTTGGACGATTGCTGCACGCGGTGGTGTTAACGTGTGTTTACGCAAATTCGATCCAAAGACCTGCTTTGATTTAATTCGCCAAGAGCGTGTAGGCTTCTACTGTGCTGCACCGGTGGTGCATGCGGCGCTAGCCAATGCGCCTGCGGAGATGAAGGCGGGGATCGACCATCCGGTGAGCGCCATGGTAGCAGGTGCTGCGCCTCCAGAGGCGGTATTAGCGCGGATGGAGCAGATGGGTTTTCATATGGTTCACGTCTATGGTTTGACTGAGGTTTATGGTCCTTCAGCGGTCTGTGCAGAAAAGCCTGAGTGGGATGAGTTATCGGTTGAAGATCGGGCGGCGCAAAAAGCGCGCCAGGGCGTACGTAATACCTTACAGGGTGCACTAACTGTGTTAGACCCGGAAACCATGGAGCCTGTGCCTGCTGACGGTAAGACGATCGGTGAATTAATGTTCCGTGGCAACATCGTGATGAAGGGCTATTTAAAGAATCCCGCTGAGACTGGGAAGTCCTTTGCTGGCGGTTGGTTCCATACGGGTGACTTAGGCGTCTTACATCCTGACGGTTATGCGCAGATTAAGGACCGCAGTAAGGATATTATTATTTCTGGCGGTGAAAATATCTCCAGTATTGAGGTTGAGGATGTGCTCTATAAGCATCCAGCAGTGGCTAATGTAGCGGTGGTCGCACTTGCCGATGAAAAATGGGGTGAGGTCCCGGTTGCTTTTGTGGAGCTCAAAGACGACGCTCAGGTTAGCGAAGAGGAGCTTGACCAGTACTGTCGTGAGCGCTTGGCCGGCTTTAAGCGTCCTAAATACTATGTATTTGGTGAATTAGCAAAAACTGCCACTGGTAAGATTCAGAAATTTGAATTAAGAAAGCAGGCAGAAGCCTTATTTTCATAAGCTTCGCTTCGCTGAGTCAAGCACAAAAGCGCTTACAATCTTTGTAGGCGCTTTTGTGTATTTAGGGCGTTAAGATCCTGCGTTAGAATGCTTTATCGAAGAATTTTTTAGGCAAATAACAATATGCTAGATGGTTTGATACGTATATCACAGCAAGAACTGCTTGATTTAGAAGCCTCTGAGACTATGGTGGTGACGGTCAATAACCGCATGGCCATTCATCTAAAGCGGCTCTTAATTAGTGCAAAGCGTGAAACTGCACAGGTTTTTGAATTGCCACGCATACAGCCTTGGTCGGTTTTTACCGAGTCACTCACAGAGCGTGTCGCCTTTGCGGTGGCTGCGGTGCCTGCCGCCAAGCAGCTCAGTCGTTTTGCCGCCTTACTGTATTGGGAAGCGGTGCTAGAAGAGCAGCAATTAAGCACCCTAAATCTTAGTAAACTAGCCCGGGTCTTGGCCGAGGCCCATACCCTAGAAACAGATTGGGCGATTCGCGTAGAGGATGCCGAGCTAACACCCGAATACCGTGAGTATCAAAGCATTAAACAGCATTATTTAGCACTTTTACAACAGCGTGATGCCATTGATGGCCCATTACGGGATCAATGGTTATTACAGCAATTACAAGAGGGCAATGCTGCCAGTGCTTTGTTGTCGGGAAAAGCAATTGTGCTCTTAGGCTTTAGAGAGTTGTCGCCAACGCAATCAGCCTTATTAGCAGCCTGCCAAGCCTTGGGGGCGAGTCTTTATCGCTTGCATGATGATAATCAACTAGCAGCGCAGCTTAGCGTGTACCAAGCACATAGTCGGCGCGAGGAGTTGGAAGCCGCAGTAGATTGGGCTAAGGCTCAATTAGCCGCGCATCCTACTGGTCGTTTTGCCATTATCGATCCCTTATTACAAAGCGAGAATAGTACCGTACGTCGCTATTTGCATGAGCGTCTTCAGGCTTCCGGACTACAAACTGATTTGCTCTATAACGTAGCCATTGGGCGCCCTTTAAGTGATTGGACGATTGTACGTTCAGCCTTGGCTTGTTTACGTCTGTTTATTACCTTAGAAAGTAGTGGCCGCATCGCGACTCAAGCGCTGGGTGAAGCTTTACTATTAGCGCAGGAGGCTTTACTCTCAGCCTGGTCAGATGAGATTCATGCCATTGATTTAAAGTTGCGTGAAGCCAATAAAATCAGCTATAAAAAAGCTGAAGTGCAACAATTCTTTTATGAGATTTCGGATGAGTTTGTTGACTTAACAAAGCGAGCGTTTGCGCTTTTTGGCACGGTTAGTTCCCTCAAATTTAATCAGCACTTAGCGATATTTAAAGCATTTTTCGAGCTCTTTAACTTTCCCGGTATCGCTAAGTTGAGTTCGGTGCAGTATCAAGTATGTCAGGCCTTTGATGAGACCTTGAAAAATGCGGCTGCTTTATCACCGCTGCTAGACACGATGTCTATACCTGAGGCCTTACATTTATTTGAGCGCTTATGTAGTCAACAAATTTTCCAACCTCAGCGAGCTGCCACAGCACGCTTAGATGTGTTGGGTATGTTGGAGGCCGAGGGCGCCAAGTGGGATGCTGTGTGGATATTAAGTTTGCAAGATGATGTTTTACCCACGGTCCCTAAACCCAATCCCTTGATTCCTAAAACTGCACTACAGCGAGTAGCTGCACCACGTTCAGATCAGCAACGGGAGTTTGAATGGGCTCAAGCCATGTTAGAGCAGCTATTAAGCACGGCGCCGCAGATTCATATTAGTTGGCATGCCTTTAGTGGCGAAATGCCGACCAAGGTCTCCCCCTTATTAGCCCAATACCTACCCGAGGATCAATGGCTTACCATCGAGGGGCAATGCACTGTGGACGCTGTGAGCGATAAGCTGGTAGCGGCGGAGCTTGAATTTTTGCAGGATAATTACGGGCCGCCGGTGGCGGGGTTATTATCTGGCGGCACAAGGCTAATTGATTTACAGGCCAAGAACCCGCTTTGGGCCTTTGCAGTCTATCGATTGCATATGCGTGAGTTTCATTCCTATCCTCGCTATGAGCTTGATCGCATGCAAAGGGGGAGCTTTATGCATGCGGCCCTAGAGCTATTTTGGCAAGGGGTGCGTGATCAACATAGCTTACAGGCAATGGATGAGAATGCGCTTAAAGCCAAAATCTCAGAGGTGGTGGATGTTTGTGCAAAGGAGGAGCTGCTATTTGACTCCAATGCCTTACTGAACTTAGAAAAAGAGTATGCCAAAAATCAGTTATTTCACTTTTTAAGCTTGGAGCAAAAGCGCGAGTTAAGCTTTAGCGTGCAGGAGCTTGAGAAAAAGGTGCAGCTACCTTTAGCCTCCATACAGTTACGGGTGACGGTTGACCGAATAGATTATTTAGAAAATAACAGCTATTTGTACCTAGACTATAAAACCGGTAGTTTGCCAAATTATAAAAAGCATTGGTATCGAGAGCGCCCCATCGATTTACAGCTGCCCTTATACGCCGCCTATGGTGAGCATGCGATAAGTGATATTGGTGGGGTAGGTTTTGCCAGTTTAAAACCCGGCAAGATGGGTTTTGGCGGTATTGGTCTAGTGAATTGGTCGCTCGAAGAAAGCAGCAAAGGGGTAGAGCAAAAAACAGCCGCCGCTTTTGAGGAGTTATTAAGGGTGTGGAAAACTAAGTTACATAGCTTGGCCGAGGAGATTTCCAATGGCTTCGCGGCTAATCGTTATGAAGATAAAAAAGATATGGACTATTGTGAGGTATTACCCTTTTTAAGATTGTCGCAAAGCGTTGAGGAAGAGGAGAGTGATGATGAGTAAAAAGCCTTCTGATCTGGCCCAACGCCAGCGTGCTTTGCAAGCAGATAGCTCCTTTTTAGTACAGGCCCCGGCTGGTTCCGGTAAGACCGAGTTAGTCACCGATCGCATTTTGGCCCTGCTTGCCATTGTGGAACAGCCTGAACAAGTGTTAGCCATTACCTTTACCCGTAAGGCTGCCGGTGAAATGCGCAATCGTGTGTTAGAAAAGCTGCGCGCCGGTTTGGAGCCGCAGCCTGTGGAAGAGCATAAAGTAAACAGTTGGCAATTAGCTCGACAGGTCTTAGCACGCAATGAGCAAAAAGACTGGCATTTATTAGAGTATCCAAGTCGCTTACGCATCATGACCTTTGACTCCTTGAGCTCAGGTTTGGTGCGGACCATGCCTTGGTCTTCACAGACCGGGGGTAGCTTGGAGATTTCCGATTCTTTGTATCGTCAATACCGGCAGGCCGCCTTGTTGACGCTGAGTCAAATTGACCAGTCAGTTGAGTTGCAGGCAGTCTTAAGTCATCTTAATGTGGATCTAGCGCATTTGGAAGGTGCTTTGGTAGAAATGCTGCAGATCCGTGATCAATGGCAGGATGTCTTGAGCGATCCTCAAGCAAGTATCATCGCCATGGTGCAAAGCATGGAATTATTGGTGACACGTGCGATACAACGGGTAAAGGATGCATTACCCTTAGGTTTTGAGACGGAATATATACCGCTATTAGCGGCTTGGGCTCAACATTGGCCACCCTTGGCGTCTCTCAAAGCGGTTGATAGTCAAGCGCTAACTGTTAGTGCCGATGATGTGGAGCGTTGGCAGGCGCTAGCAGAGTCGCTATTGACCACGGGAAATAGCATTCGGAAGCAATTGACCATCAAACATGGGGTTGCGCCTAAAGCACCGTTTAAGGCCTCGCTGGTGGATTATTTAAAGCATACTGACTTTAGTCCAGAGCTGATAGACGCTTTGGTCACAGTTAAATCCTTGCCGACGCATCTATTAAATAATGATCAGCTAGTTATTTATCAGCAGCTTGCGAAGGTGCTGAGCATTGCCTTGGAGCAGTTGCATCAAGTGTATATTGCCGACGGGGCGGTGGATTTTACCGAGGTGGCACTGAGTGCTTTAAATGGTTTAGGTAGTGCGGATGAACCAGCGGATTTACTATTGGCATTGGATGCCCGAATTCAGCATTTATTGGTGGATGAATTTCAGGATACCAGTCAGTTGCAAATTGATTTATTGGCACTTTTGACCTCCGGTTGGCAACCGCAAGACGGTCGTACGGTATTTTTGGTGGGCGATCCCATGCAGTCGATTTACCGCTTCCGTAAGGCCGAGGTCGGTCTTTTTATTAAAGTTGCGAGTGAAAAAAGACTGAATCATGTGCCGCTGGAAGTGTTGAATTTGAGAGAAAATTTCCGCTCTGTTGAAGGGATAGTCGATTGGAACAACAAGATTTATCAAGAGAGCTTTCCTGCCGAATATAACGAGGAATTCGGCGCTGTCCCTTATGAACATTCGGTATCTTTTCATGGCCCAGGCGCATTAGAAGCGGTCACGCATTATCCCTTTTATTACGCCACTAAAGAGATTAAAGGGGTTGACTCCAGAGCCGAAGCGATTGAGGCGGCTGAGCAAAAAGTGGTAGAGCTAGTGAGTGCAGCCTTGGCACGACATGCAAGGGCTGAAAAACCCATTGCTATTTTGGTGAAAAATCGTAAGGCCTTGGGGCGTTTAAATGAGCGTTTATTGCAAGCCAATATTCCCGTACGTGCAGTGGATATGTTCCCTCTGAGTGAACAGCCTTACGTGATGGATTTAATGCAAATTATTCGCGCCTTAACTTATCGCTACGACCGTGTGGCGTGGTTGTCATTATTTCGTTCACCGCTTTGTGGTTTAAGCTTAAACAGCTTGCACTGCCTCTTTGGCAGCAAGGAAGAGCTTAATGTGATCAAGCAAATCCGTCATGCCTTGGCGGATGCGTCGATGCCTGCCCGTTTGGGGGCGGAGCAGTTTGCGCGCTTTAAGCATGTGAGTGAAGTGATGTTAAATCAAAATACCGAGCAGCAGGGCTTAAGCTTTGCGATACGGGTCAATATGATTTGGCAGCAATTGGGTGGCCATTTGCTTTATGCAAAGCCCTCCGAAAGGGCAGATATTGAATCGGTCTTCACCCTCTTAGATCAATTAGCACCCTATGGTAGCCCAGATCTTGAGGTATTGGAGCAGCATATGGCGGAGTTGTACGCCGAGAGCGTGGTGGCTGGTGCCGCAGTAGAAATTATGACCATTCATAAGGCCAAGGGTTTGCAGTTTGAGGAGGTGATCTTGTATGGATTGCATGCTCAATCGCGTGGTAGTCAGGAGCGGCTGTTGCGTCTTGAACCTTATGAATATGAAGTAGAGGGGCAAAGCAAACCTGGCTTGTTAATTGCGACGGTGCCATCAAGGCAGCATGGTGCGGCTGAAGATGTGATGAGTAAGTTATTAAAAAGTCGTGAAGATTATCGTGAATCCTTAGAGCAAGCGCGTTTACTCTATGTGGCGACCACACGGCCTTGCCAAGCCCTGCATCTGTTTTATTTAATGCCTCTCAATGAAAAAAATGGTGAATTAGAAGTTAAGTCGCCGAGTAAAAACCAGTTTTATCATCATATTAAGCAGGCCCTACCATTCAATATTGAGGAGATTAAAGCGACCCTAAAAGATTATTTAGCTGCACAAGCGGCCGAGCAAAATGAGACGGCAGGGGCATTGATTGGCACAGCTAAATTATCACAGCAGACGGCATCCAGCGAGCCAATTGAGGTGGCTGATTTTGTGCGTTTTAGTGAGCAGACAATTTCGCAATTGGCGCAGCATTATGCACCGCATCGACAACTAGGTGAGCAATTAGCCCATGCGGCAAGCACTCAGTCAGGTACTTGGCAGTTTATCAGTGATCAGGAGGCGATCTTAGGTACGGTGGCGCATGCCTGGTTACAAATGATGGCCTTGGATCGAGTACAAAGGTGGGATGAGCAGCGTCTACAACAGGGTGCATCGCTGATGCGTTATCAGTTACTGAGCGCAGGCTATAGCGAAGCAGGGATTGAGCAAGCGCTCGTCAGGTTACAACAGCTATTATTGAAAACGTTGAATCATGAGGAGCTGAAAGCCATTTTTGCTAATCCGCAAGTGCAATTCGAATGGCCTTTATATGATGTGAATGGCAAATTGCTGGTGATGGATTTGGTGGTTCCGCACGATAACTATTGGCAAGTCATTGATTACAAGAGCTCACAACGTCGCCCGGATGAAAGCCTGGAGGCGTTTAAAGCGCGTATGTGTCGCGAATACCGTCCGCAGCTGCAAAGTTACTGCAATTATTTGCAGGCGATTGATGGCAAAGCAGCTAAAGCTTCCTTATTCTTAATTGAAGAGGGGGTATTGCTAGAAGTGATTGGTTAAACTTGTTATAATTGACAGCGGTGGGTCCCTTCGCATAGGTCCATGGTCAACCTGGTCAGGTCCGGAAGGAAGCAGCCACAGCCATTCAGACTTAGTGCCGAAGTCAGGCTCACCGCCCTTATTAGGATAAGCAAAAATCCTATCTATCCTAACAAAATCAATCGCTTAGCCAGCCAGCAGTAATAAGTAATAAATTTTTATAATTCCCGACAAAGAAATTACTCAATTATTACTCATGGCTAGCATCACTAAAGCCAAAAAAGCTTATCGAGTACGCCCTCTGTTAAATCGACTATTTGCTCAAGCTAAATACGTTTAATTGCTGTGTTATAAACTTCGTTGCGTTCTCGTTTACCAATAGCTACTACCGAAACCACTAACTCCTTATCTCTAACCTCATAGACTAGCCTGTATCCAGTGCTTTGCAATTTAATTTTATAGCAATTTTTCATTCCAGTTAATCTTGCTGACGGTATGTGAGGGTTTTTCAAACACTCAGTTAGTTTCTTTTTAAATTGTCGCTTTATTGTAAGATCAAGCTTTCTCCATTCTTTTTCAGCTTCGGCTTTAAAAAATAACCTATAAGTCATCAAGCGAAACCTCTACTTCTGGTGAGTTTTGTCGTTGTCTCACAATGTCAGCTAGCTCCATATCCTCAAGTTTATCCATTAAAGCCTCATAGGCATCCGCAGGAACACAGTAAAAAACAGGCTGATTACGATTTAATACAACGACTGGAAATCCTTCTGCTTGTTTCATTACAGCCATCGGATTCTTTTTTAATTCACTAATACTAGTTGAATTGTTAGCATAAATTTGACGGATTGACATTAAAATCTCCTTAATACACAAAAGACCATTTAATAGCTCTAATTATGACTCTTTTAAAGTTAAAAATCAAATGCTTAAAAATTAAGTTTTGTCTTTATTGCGGTTTAGTTTTTTAGGAAGAAAGTGGCAACTTTCTTTCCTTAAATATACTAAGCCTTGATGCAATAAAAAAATGAGAACTCAAGTTGTTTTAATCAAGAAAGCAGGGGGGTGACATGTAGTAAGAGCCGCTTTTGATAGGATATGAATATTGAATAAAGTCAGGGGTTTGACGATGAAACCGTCTGACCTTTTAGAGCAAAATCGCGCTAGATTATTGGACATCTTTTCTAAGTATCCAAAATAGATAAAGCGAGTGTTTTTTTCTGTTTTACTCATTGGGACACCCCAAAACGCCTTTATTTTATATTAAGTAATTGATTTAAAAGGAAATAGATGGGTGTCCCGAGAAAAAGTGACGAAGACAGGAGACTTTGCCTGTTTTGCTGCCTCATAGACTTGCGTGCACTTCGCTAAGATCTCTCGGTCTTGCGTCTATAGACGTGCTTCTGTGATGTCGGCAAAGGGCTTCTTAGGGTAGTGAGGCATGTCCATACCCTCCATATAGCCCGGGCTTTTTTTGATAAGGTCAATAAGGCGGCTGTTTCAGCCAAGGCCTTCTCCTTAGGTCGTAGTTCGCATTCCCAATTGCTGTGTTTTACGGCGCTCTGTTCATGGCTCAAGTCTGCCATACGTTGATGATGAGAAGGCAATGATTTCCGGATGAGTTCTTCTTTAAACTCAAGACGATGAACTGCCATTATAAGATCCTAACCGCCGCCCTAAATGGGTTAAAAGTAAAAATTAAATGATCGGACAACTCGTGTGACATAGGGGACAAAGAACGTCATCGCTTGGAAGAATTAAAGGAAATGCACAAATTACCACAATTTATGAAAGGAACGTTTCTGATAGAATTAGAGCATTGATTAAAAAATAATCAAAGAGCGACATGAACAACCAAACTTTATTTAACGCATTAGGTTTTAAATGGGATCGTTCCAAAATTCCTTCAATTATTCCTATATACACTGTAGAGGCAGCTTGTTTTCGTTTTATGAGAAATTTGCCCGAATTTATTTGGAGCGCTGGGGTCTTAGAGGGTAATCCATTCACTTTCAATGAGGTTAAAACCTTATTGGAGGGCATCACTGTTGGTGGTCATAGAATTGATGACCAAGAGCAGATTCTTAACTTAAATGCTAGTACTCGTCACCTTATAAGCTTAGTTCGCTCAGGTGAGTTTGAGTTATCTAAACAAAACTTTGATAGCATTCATAAGTTAGTCGCTAGAAACGAGGTGTTGGAGTGGGGGAATTTTCGAGGTGAGGGTGAGGAAAAGAACTATACGCCCTATGTGGCGTTAGGAGAGTTAGGGCAATACAATCCTATCCCAACAGAAGATAACGCAGCTACCTTAAATAAAGTGTTTGATGAGGGCTTAGAGAAACTAAAAACACTGCCAGTTTTTGAAAGAGCCACGGCCTTTTTCCTTTTTGGGGCATTGCAACAGTTTTATTTTGATGGTAATAAGCGTTCATCTCGATTAATGATGTGTGGTGAATTATTAGCTAATGGTATAGCAGGCATTAGTATTCCTGCACAAAAAAAGGAAGAGTTTAACGAAAAAATGCAAGACTTTTATATCAATAAAGACGCTACGCTAATGATGGATTTTTTAGTCCGCTGTCATCCTGATGTAGAACTGATAAGAAAACTAAACGAAGCTGAGCAAGATATAGAGCGCCCATGAGATAACTCGCTATTTAAGCTAAGAAGTTATTTGCTATAATGAATCCACTTAATTACTCATAGTATTTCTAATCATATTTTGTTAGCCTTTGATGTAAAGGGTTTTTACAGGCCGAAGTCAGGCTCACCGTTTATTTTTCATTATCCACGTGTTCTATGAATTATTTAGCTCTTGCCCGTAAGTGGCGTCCTCGTTCATTTTCGGAGTTAGTCGGTCAGGATCATGTGGTTCGCGCATTGTCAAATGCGCTGCAAACGCAACGAATTCATCACGCCTGGTTATTTACAGGTACGCGCGGTGTTGGTAAAACCACCTTGGCACGCATTCTTGCCAAATCACTGAATTGTGAAACTGGTATTACTGCCAATCCCTGCGGTCAGTGTTCAACTTGCTTGGAAATTGATCAGGGACGCTTTGTTGATTATATTGAAGTCGATGCGGCCTCAAGACGCGGTGTAGATGAGATTACGCCGCTGTTAGAGCAAGCCATTTATGCACCCTCACGTGGTCGTTTTAAGATCTACACCATTGACGAGGTGCATATGTTGACCACACACGCCTTTAACGCCATGTTAAAGACCTTGGAAGAGCCGCCTCCGCACCTGAAGTTTATTCTAGCGACCACCGATCCACAGAAAATCCCAGTGACGGTTTTATCTCGCTGTATTCAATACAACCTCAAGCAAATGTCCCCCGAAGCGGTGGTAGAGCATTTGCAGCATTTGCTCAATGAAGAGGGGGTGGACTACGAAAAAGCAGCCTTGCAATTAATTGCCCGAGGCGCTGCTGGTTCTATGCGTGATGCCTTATCACTTACTGATCAAGCCATTGCCTTTAGCGGCAACCATATCACTGTGCAAGCAATGCAGGATATGTTGGGCACCATTGATCAGAGCTATTTAGTGAATTTAATTCGTGCCTTATTGGCTGGTGATGCGAGCCAAGTGGTAGCGATCGCTGATGCCATTGCGGATCGTGGCTTTTCCTATGAGGGGGCCTTGGCTGACTTGGCGGCTTTGTTATCGCGTCTAGCGATGGAGCAGCGATTAGCCGGTACGATTGATAGGGATGATCCGCTTTATCCTGAATTGGCGCAAGTGGTACAAAGTGCGAATCACGATATATTACAGCTTTTTTATAGTATTACGGTACATGGTCGCAAGGAGTTAGCATTAGCGCCTGATGAGTATGCTGGCTTTGTGATGATTTGTCTGCGCATGTTGGCTTTGATTAATGCACCAGCGATTCAGTCAGAGCTACAACAAAGCACAGCGACAGCCACAGTAGCGCCTGTAACTGACTCGAACGACGGCGTTGAGGATAAAAAAAAACACCTTAAATTAGACGTCGCACCGGAGCCGAATGCGCAAGCGGCCCAACCTACCGTTTCTTCCCCGGCGACCGCAGTGGATACACAAGCCACTGCGCTTAGGTCGGCTGAGGAATCCTCATCAGCGCCCATGAATTCCTCACCTGAGGAGTTAGACCAAGCAAGGCAGAAGCCAAGTACCGAAGAATCCGACCCTATGCCACTGACCGAGGCCTTAACCCCAAGCAGCGGTAGCGATGTTGATGATGTGCTTGAAGCGTCGCAGCCTACCGGAGAACCTACGGCAAGTGCTGCAAGCTCTGACATGTCAGAGCACGACTGGATGAGTCTACAAAGCAGTGCCATGGTGGATTATGACGGGGATATTATTGATGAGCCCTTGAGCTCGGATATGGATTTTGATCCGACGTGGGTGCCTACAACCGCTACCGATGAGGATAAAATCACCTTATCTTCGCTTAATCAGGCGCGTTGGATTGAGTTGACTCGCCGCTTGGCGTTGCCGGGGTTGGCAGGTGAGCTATTGCTTAATAGTCAATGGTTGGCGACCAAGGACAATACCATTTATTTAAAAATATTCTTAAAAAATGTGGATAGCTTAGCAGTTAAATCAACTCTCACCACGGCCTTAACTGAGTATTTTGCTCGGGTGGTGAAATTACACTTTGAAAGCGGTGAGACGGGTGATGCCACTGCACGTGCACAACTGATTAGGGAGCAAGAAGAGCGTCAGTTGCAAGCTGAAGAGCGCGTTGCTAATGACCCTTATATTCAGAGTTTAAAGACAAGTTTTGGTGCAAACGTGGTTGAAGGCTCTGTACGCGTTTTATCAACAGACTAGATACGATACAATACGGTAAATTTTTTGATAAAAAGGAATTCTTCATATGATTATGAAAAATCAATTAGCCGGGCTGATGAAGCAGGCGCAGAAAATGCAGGAAGATGTGAAAAAAGCACAAGAGGCCTTGGCCAATATTGAGGTTGAGGGTGCAGCCGGCGGTGGTTTAGTAAAGGTTACAATGACTTGTCGTAATGATGTGCGCCGCGTTAGCATTGATCCATCTTTGCTGGAAGATGATAAAGACATGCTTGAGGATTTGACCGCTGCTGCCTTTAACGATGCTTTACGTAAGGCACAGGCGATGGCGGATGAGAAAATGGCTGCCGCAACAGCTGGTATGCCAATGCCTCCGGGTATGAAGTTTCCGTTCTAGTGATTCATTTTATCCATCGCTAAGATAAGTCATTGAATATCCCAGGATCTAAAGCCGAGCCTAAGTTTGATGAGCCCTTAGAGGAGTTGGTTGATAGTTTATGCCAGCTCCCGGGTATTGGTGAGCGTAGTGCGCGGCGTATGGCTTATTACTTGCTGCAACACGATCCGGAGAGTGGCTTAAGACTGTCACACGCATTGGAGCATGCGCTGACAGAGTTGCGCCATTGCCAATTATGTAACTCCTTTACAACGGGTGAAATCTGCGCAACCTGTAGCGATGAGTCGCGTGACGCTTCCGTGCTATGTGTCGTGGAAACGCCAGTTGATCAATTGATGATTGAGTCCACCCGCAGTTACCGTGGTTTGTACTATGTGTTGATGGGCAAATTGCAGCCCATTCAAGGTGTAGGGGCACTCAGTTTAAGTTTGCAACGCTTGATTGAGCGAGTCCAAGACACAACAATCAAAGAGGTGATTTTAGCGACCAATTACACCAGTGAGGGTGAAACCACGGCGCATTATTTGGAGCAGTTATTGCGCCCGCACCAGATTAAGGTAACGCGTATTGCGCGTGGAATCCCAGCTGGTAGTGAATTGGAATATGTGGACGCTGGCACCATCGCCTGGGCTTTAATGGAGCGTAAAGGCTAGTTGCAGTAGGCATTAAGCCTGATGACTGCGACAATTTATCAAGCACTGCGATGCGCAGTACAAAGCAAGTACGGCGCCACAGGGTGATGTGCGCCCAAACGCAGTGAGCGCATCACGTCATGCTAAACCGTGCGCTCATACCGCTCACACTTTAAACACTGCGTCGCTTTGGCCTAATGCCTCGCACCCCTAGTAAACTATACGCGCCGGCGCGCAGACTCAATCAGTTGGTCTAGCTTAATCGCATCGCTGACAAAGTTACGAATACCTTCAGCCAGTTTTTCTGTTGCCATGGCATCTTCATTGAGTAGGAAGCGGAAGCGCGCCTCATCCAATGCTATTTCTTCAATCGCCATGGCTTGGGCTTGATGTGCATCCAATGCCGGTGTCAGTGGTGTGTGCGTATTAGCGAGTTGTTGTAATAACTCGGGGCTGATGGTCAATAAATCACAACCGGCTAAGGCTTGAATTTGTCCGATGTTGCGGAAGCTAGCGCCCATAATCTCGGTTTTAATTGCGAATTTCTTATAGTAATTAAAGATGTTGGTCACGGATTTGACGCCAGGATCATGTGAGCCGGCTTGCGCCTCATCATCCCACGTGCTACCTGCCTGTTTTTTATACCAATCATAAATACGACCAACAAAGGGTGAAATCAGTTTGACGCCAGCATTGGCACAAGCCACGGCTTGTACCAAACTAAAGAGCAGGGTGAGATTGCAGTGAATACCTTCTTGTTCTAATTGCTTAGCGGCCTCAATCCCCTCCCAAGTCGAGGCGATTTTAATCAGTACGCGTTGCCTATCAATACCAGCCGCTTTATATAATTGGATTAGTCGGCGTGCACGAGCAACGGTAGCGGCAGTATCAAAGGATAAACGCGCATCCACCTCAGTAGAAACACGACCAGGGACGACCTCTAAAATTTTGCGACCAAAAAGTACCAATAAATGATCAAGAATCTCCTCAGTTGGTGCATCAGGGTGCTGTTGAATGACTTCATCAAGTAGGGGGCGATAGCGTTGATCCTGTGTCGCTTTAAGAATCAGGGATGGATTGGTGGTGGCATCGGTTGGTTGCAGCTGACGCATCGCCTCAAAATCACCGGTATCGGCCACAATGGTGGTGTATTTGGCTAAGCTATCTAGTTGATTCGTCATTTTAAAAACCCAAATAAAAAAGAATAAATTAAGTGCTAAAAGCGTCTACCTATAGGAAATTATATTAGTTTGATATGTAAATGCTGTTAAAGAGGGAGTAAGGCGTAAATTAATTTGATTAAAGTAAGCATTTGGAACTTTAATTAACTTTTTTTGACTAAGGATACAATAACTATCGCTCTGACTACTAGGGTACTAAGGGGGATGCTATATGTATCTGTATCTTGCTAGGCTAAATTATTTGCTTAAACAGTGCTTATAGTATACTATTTAAAGTTATGTAATCCTATGTAAGCAAATATTTTCAAGCGATTACAAAAGTTATGGCATTACGTATGTGGCTTATCAATTTCATTGGATTTTTGCAAAGGCTGTTTTAATTGAAAAGATTTTTTAGGCTTTTCTTTTGCTTGTTTTTGTTTAGCTTGTCGCTGATGTCTCCGGCGGCCAGTGCCTTTCCTAATGCCTATAAATTATTGGGTTTTTCTCAAGCGGAATTTGAGCTAGTGATCAACCCTTGCTTAGATGAAGCGGTTTTGCTTGAGCGTTTCGGTCGTGATGCCTTAGTGGTACAAGAAAGGGAATTAGCTAAATGGCCCAAAGGCTTATGCCAAAATCTGGATGTGGCCCGCCAGTTGATGACATGGAATTATTATTCGACGACCTTATTGGCCAATACCGAGCGTCCAGCAGTGATTGCGAGTGAGATCAATAAGCATACAAAATCACTTGAGGCATGTACTAATGTCTCTTGTCTAGGTCGTTTATTGCCGCGCATTACCGAGTGGGTTTATCTCAATATTGATCGCTTACCCGTATATACTGACTCCGAGAGTGCGCGACGTAGTCAGGAGCCTTTACTTGGTGATCCCGTGCTACATCCCAGCTTAGCCTTGAGAAATCTGCCTTTGCCCTTATCCGATTCCGCTCAGCTATGTCAGGGTGCAAGCATCAGCGATTTGAGCTTTTATACTGTAAATTTTTCGGTTGAAGGGCGACCCTTAGTACTCGCCATGTGTAAGGATGCGCGTAATCCAAAGGCAAATGGTCAGCATATGTGGTTGCTTGAGCGATTGCAGCCTAATGGCATTGGTCCTACCGTTGGTAGCTCTGCTGGCGCTGGTTGGCGTGAGATTTTATCCGAAAGCGGTCACGGGCGTTTGTATGTTTATCGAGGTAGTCGCACGACCTATCCAACACTTTATAGTCGTCGTTCAACTAAGACTGGTGAGCAGGTCATAGTGTATGATTTTCAAGCGGCGACAAAGCAGTATCACCGCAGTGCCATCTTAAATCTTGAATACGATGCATTGGGTCGTCCGCATGCCTTTATGCAGCGCTAATGACCGTTGCGAGACGCTGTTTTCCAGGGGGTGCGCTAGCGTCCATGGGTGAGTGGTGGGTGCTGCTTTTAGCGTACTTATTTCAATAGACAATTATCCCCAAATCCGCTGAATTGCTTAAGTAGAGCCCGGATTTCCTATATAATAAACAGGTTTAATTCAGTTTATTAGTAAGAGATTTTATGGCGCACTCAAGTAGCATATTTGCTTATCAACAAGGTGTTGAGCCGGCGATTCTCGCATTAGCAGATGGGACCGTCTTTAGAGGTCGTTCTATCGGTGCGGCGGGTCATTGCACAGCAGAAATTGTTTTCAACACCTCCATGGTCGGCTATCAGGAGCTTTTAACAGATCCCGACTATCATCAACAAATTATCACCCTTACTTATCCTCATATTGGTAATACCGGCATTAACTCCGAGGATAACGAGTCTTCCCAAGTTCAGGCTGCCGGTCTCGTGATTCGTAGCTGTCCTGTACGTTACTCTAATTTCCGCGCCGAGCAGTCGTTGCCTGAGTATTTAAAGGCTAATGGCATTGTGGCAATTAGTGAAGTCGATACCCGTAAATTGACGCGTATTTTACGCGATGGGGGTGCCCAGTCAGCATGTATTATGGTGGGTGATGATGCAGCCAAAGCCATCGAATTAGCTAAGGCCCATGCCGGTCTTGCGGGTCAGGACTTAGCCAAGGTCGTGAGTCGTCAGGCGCCAACGCAGTGGCACCAGCGCTCGTGGCAGTTAAATGAGGGCTTTGCTGAGCTAAGTGAGGCGGATGCGGCATACCATGTGGTGGTTTACGATTTTGGTGTTAAAAATAGTTTATTACAGCTATTGGCTGATAAAAACTGCCATATTACCATTGTACCAGCGACAACACCAGCGGCGGAGGTGCTAGCCTTGAATCCAGATGGTGTGTTCTTATCCAATGGCCCTGGTGACCCCTCAGCATGTGCTTATGCCATCGAAAATACTAAGCAACTATTGGAGCGCAAGGTGCCGTTATTAGGTATTGGTTTGGGCTTCCAAATTCTAGCTTTGGCGGGTGGTGCGACAAGCTATAAACTAAAAGTAGGTAATTACGGTGCGAATCACCCAGTGCAGGATCTTAGCACGGGTCGTGTCATGATCACCGTACAGAGCCAGAGCTTTGCGGTTGCAAAAGACAGTCTACCGGCAGCGCTTAAGGCCACACATATTTCCTTATTTGATGGCGGTCTACAGGGTATTCAATTCACTGATCGTCCGGCCCTCGGTTTGCAAGCACAACCTGAGGCTAGCACAGCGCCTTATGCGGCTGTGACCATCTTCGATCAATTCATTCATTTAATGGCAGAAAAGTAGAGAATTATGCCTAAGCGTACAGATATAAAAAGTATTTTAATTGTGGGTGCTGGTCCGATTGTTATCGGTCAGGCATGTGAGTTTGACTATTCGGGTGCCCAAGCTTGTAAAGCATTAAAGGCAGAGGGCTATCGTACGATTTTAGTTAATAGCAACCCGGCCACCATTATGACCGACCCAGAAACGGCCGATGTGACCTATATTGAGCCCATTACCTGGCAAGCGGTTGAGCGTATTATTGAGGTGGAAAGACCGGATGCACTATTAGCCACCATGGGTGGTCAGACCGCATTAAACTGCGCCTTGGACTTAGCTCGTCATGGTGTTCTTGAAAAGTATGGGGTTGAGCTTATCGGCGCTAATCAAGACGCGATTGAAAAGGCTGAGGACCGCATGAAGTTCAAGGATGCGATGACTAAAATCGGCCTTGACTCTGCTAAATCTGGGATTGCTCATAGCATGGAAGAGGCGTGGGAAGTGCAGCGTAATATCGCCGCAGAAATCGGTACCTCGGGTTTCCCTGTGGTGATTCGTCCGAGCTTTACCTTAGGTGGTACCGGGGGTGGTATCGCTTATAACCCTGAGGAGTTCGAAACCATTTGCCAACGAGGTTTAGAGGCCTCACCAACGAGCGAGTTATTGATCGAAGAGTCTTTGCTTGGTTGGAAAGAATATGAAATGGAAGTGGTGCGTGACGCCGCTGATAACTGCATTATTGTCTGCTCCATCGAAAACTTGGATCCGATGGGGGTGCATACCGGTGACTCTATCACGGTAGCGCCAGCGCAAACGATGACGGCCAAAGAGTATCGCATCATGCACGATGCCTCCCTAGCTATTTTACGTGAGATTGGGGTGGCTGCCGGTGGTTCTAACGTACAGTTTGCGGTTAATCCGGATAATGGCCGTATTATTGTGATTGAGATGAATCCGCGTGTGTCGCGTTCATCTGCCTTGGCTTCCAAAGCGACCGGTTTCCCAATTGCTAAAGTGGCAGCTCGCTTAGCGGTTGGTTATACCTTGGATGAGATAAAGCACGAGATTACCGGCAGTAAAATCCCGGTTTCATTTGAGCCGACCATTGATTACGTTGTCACTAAAATCCCTCGCTTTGCCTTTGAAAAATTTCCCCAAGCCAATGATCGTCTAACCACGCAAATGAAGTCAGTGGGTGAGGTCATGGCGATTGGACGCACGTTCAAGGAGTCATTCCAAAAAGCACTGCGCGGTTTAGAGGTTGGTGTTGATGGTTTAAATCAGATGACCATCGATCGCGAGAAATTGCAAGTTGAATTGGCAGAGCCGGGTCCACAGCGTATTTGGTATGTGGGTGATGCCTTTGCCAAGGGCTTTAGCTTAGAGGAAGTGCACCAACTCACCAAAATCGATCTTTGGTTCTTAGAGCAGATTAAAGAAATTGTTGATATTGAATTAGCGCTAGAAAAAATGACTTTGGCGTCGATTGAGCCTGAAACGATGCGTGAATTAAAGCGCAACGGTTTCTCCGATCGTCGTTTAGCTTATTTGCTCGATACCACTGAGGCTGAGGTTCGTAAAAATCGTCATCAGCATAATATCCGCCCTGTCTATAAGCGCGTTGACACATGTGCGGCTGAATTCCCTACGAGTACTGCGTATTTCTACTCCACTTATGAGGAGGAGTGTGAGGCAGAGCCTACCACTAACAAGAAAATCATCGTGCTTGGTGGTGGACCTAACCGCATTGGTCAGGGTATTGAGTTTGATTATTGCTGCGTGCACGCAAGCTTTGCTTTACGTGATGACGGTTATGAGACCATCATGATTAACTGTAATCCCGAGACTGTCTCCACTGACTACGATACCTCAGACCGTCTGTACTTTGAGCCTTTAACACTTGAAGATGTGTTGGAAATTGTTGAGGTCGAAAAACCGGTCGGCATGATTGTGCAGTACGGTGGTCAAACACCGCTTAAATTAGCGCGTGCACTTGAGGCTAATGGTGTGCCTATTATCGGTACCAGCCCGGAATCCATCGATATTGCTGAAGACCGTGAGCGTTTCCAAAAGCTGCTACAAAAGCTTGGCTTGCGTCAGCCGCCTAACCGTACCGCCCGCACTGAGAGCGAAGCCTTGGCTCAGGCCTCAGAAATTGGCTACCCCCTAGTCGTGCGTCCATCCTATGTGTTAGGAGGTCGTGCCATGGAAATCGTACACGAGCAAAGCGATTTAGAACGCTATATGCGTGAGGCCGTCAAAGTGAGCAATGACTCGCCAGTGTTATTGGATCGTTTCCTCAATAATGCCATTGAAGTCGATGTGGATTGTATCGCTGATGGTGAGCAAGTCTTTATCGGTGGGGTAATGCAGCATATTGAGCAAGCCGGTGTGCACTCCGGTGATTCTGCGTGTAGCTTGCCGCCGTATTCATTAGATGATGCCACGATCGCTGAAATTAAGCGTCAAACCAGCCTGATGGCTAAAGCGCTTGATGTGAAGGGTCTGATGAACGTACAGTTTGCCATCCAAGAAGGTCAGGTGTATGTGTTGGAAGTGAATCCACGCGCTTCTCGTACCGTGCCCTTTGTGTCTAAGGCCACTGGTTTACAATTAGCTAAAATTGCTGCCCGTACCATGGCGGGTATGAGCTTAGCGGAGCAGGGCGTGGATAAGGAAGTTGTCCCTCCTTTCTACAGTGTTAAGGAAGCGGTATTCCCATTTGTGAAGTTCCCAAGTGTGGATACCATTCTTGGCCCTGAGATGAAGTCTACCGGTGAGGTGATGGGGGTTGGTAAAACCTTTGGTGAAGCTTTCCTTAAATCACAGATTGGAGCCGGTGCCACCTTACCGGAATCGGGTACAGTGTTCTTAAGTGTTAAGGATCAGGACAAGGACAAGGCACTCGAAATCGCTAAGGGCTTACATGAGTTAGGCTTTAAGCTTCGTGCTACCCGCGGTACCGCTGCCAAAATTAGTGAGGCTGGTATTCCGGTACAAGCGGTGAATAAGGTGACTGAGGGTCGTCCACATATTGTGGATATGATCAAAAACGATGAAATCGATATGGTGATTAATACCGTTGAGGAGCGTCGTAATGCGATTAATGACTCGAAGACCATCCGCACCCATGCTTTAGCTGGTAGTTTAACTTTCTTTACCACGATCGCAGGTGCTGCTGCTGCAGTACAGGGGATGCTTTATATGCGTGCGTCTAAAAACATGACGGTGTACTCTTTACAAGAGCTGCATAAAGAAATATCGCACTAAAGCAGAAATAAACAAACCCGAAATTAGCGAATGATTTCGGGTTTGTTTTTGTGATGTTTAGCCTTAACTTTCTAAATGGGCACCATGACCCCAATCAATGAGTTGCCACCCACCCTCGCTAAAACGTACATGATTGATGGTGGTATTACGCTGTAAAACCTCGCGTTGAGCGGTATTTTCTAGACCCATAAAATAGCGCCACATCATATCCAAGGCACCACCATGAGACACAATCGCCACTAGCTCACCTGGATATCGTTGGGTAATGCCATGCAGTGCCCCCTGCAAGCGCTTTGAGAAAAGTACCAAAGGTTCCACCGCTAATTCTTCAGCAAAATCTTTAGGCGTGGCATGTTGTTGTGTATCGAAGTGTTGAAACGCTTCACGCCAATTTTGACCCTCTAGTTTGCCGTAATTACGTTCTCGTAAGTCAACATCAATCTGAATAGTGAGTGATAACTCTTGAGCCAGTGGGGTAGCGGTTTGAATGGCGCGTTTTAAATCACTGGTATAAATACGTGTCAGCTTTAGACCATGCTTTTCATATAGTTTTTGCAAATAGTCGTTTTGTAAGTACTTTCTAAGATGTTCAGCCTGCTGTTTGCCAGTCTCATTTAAGCTAATATCAGACCAACCTTGTAAACGTTGCAAAGCATTCCAATCCGTCTCACCATGACGGATAATGAGTAAGTCAGTGCTACGTCCGGACATGATCACTCCTCGTTGTGGGTTCAAAACAGGCTTCATTCTATCACTTCAAAGCGCACAGGAGTAGTGAAGCCTCATGCTAAAATTACTGGCACAAATTATGTTTTTAACTCTATGTAAGGGGAGTCTCATGACGGACAAGGATCAAGCCACGTCGGATGAAGCAGTGGGTTTCGGCTATAGTGGTGAGGAAAGTGTAAGCTCAGCCTCGGGGCAGCCAGTGGGCGAGGAGTCGACTGCACACACGCCGGAGACAGCCGCTTTCTTTCCTAAGTGGCGTTTAGTACCAAATTTACAACCCGGGCAGATGATTGCACCAGACGAGCGCTTGCCGATGGGGCAGTCCGTTGTGATGGGTGTGCAGCACGTGGTGGCGATGTTTGGCGCCACGGTATTGGGCCCCTTATTGATGGGCTTTGATGCCAACTTAGCGGTATTAATGTCAGGTATTGGTACCTTAATCTTTTTCTTTTTGGTTAAGGGCCAAGTGCCCAGTTATTTGGGTTCTAGCTTTGCCTTTATTGGTGGGGTGGTGTCAGTTACTGCCTATAGTGGCTCAGGCTTAAATGCAAATATCGGGGTTGCCTTGGGAGCGATCATTATTTGTGGTTTGATCTACACGCTCATTGGTTTAGTGATTTGGCATTTTAATGCCAAGGGCAGTGCCGCGGCGGTGATTGAGAGGCTGATGCCGCCCGTGGTCACAGGTGCTATTGTCGCGGTGATTGGTTTAAACCTTGCCCCAGTGGCTGCCAAAGGGGCGATGGCGAGTGGTAGCACTTATGATGCCGTAATGGCGATCGTAACCATGACCAGCGTTGGCTTAGTGGCTGTATTTACGCATGGCATGCTGCAACGCTTATTAATTTTGGTCGGTTTGGTCTTATCTTATTTATTGTATTACGTGTTTAGTAATCTACTCGGCTTTGGTACACCGGTGGATTTGAGTGCCGTGGCCGCAGCGCCTTGGTTCGGTATACCAACTTTCTATCAGCCGGAATTTCAATTGTCTGCCATCACCGTTATTGCGCCCGTGGCAATTATTTTGGTTGCTGAAAACTTAGGTCATATCCGTGCGGTTAGTGCTATGACGGGTCGTAATTTAGACCAGTATTTAGGTCGTGCCTTTGTGGGCGATGGGGTAGCAACCATGGTGGCGGCTTCTGTCGGTGGTACCGGTGTGACGACTTATGGTGAAAATATCGGTGTGATGTCGGTGACGCGTATTTACTCCACCCTGATTTTTGTGATTGCGGCGATCTTCGCAATTATCTTAGGTTTTTCACCAAAATTTGGTGCCTTAATTCATAGCGTACCGGCACCTGTTTTAGGTGGGGTTTCAGTGGTTGTGTTTGGCTTGATTGCGATTGCTGGGGCGCGTATATGGGTGATTAATCGGGTGGATTTTTCGGATAACCGTAATCTGATTGTGGCAGCCATTGCGGTTATTTTAGGTGCGGGTAATTTTACGATTGAATTAGGATTTTTTAAGTTTGAGGGGATTGGTACCGCCACCTTTGGTGCTATTTTACTGTATCAGCTTTTAAGTCTTAAGCGTGACAATAAGAAATCATAGTTTCATGATGATGAGTACTTGATTTTTAAGAACTTTTTAAGCATAATAGAGTTAACTCTTCCCCGACTGCGTTGGTCGGGGTTTTATTTTTAGGCGCCCTTATATTGCCATTGTGGTGATGATGTTGGGGCGCTCTTTTAATTGTATTTTGGGTAGAGGTAGATCATGTCAGGTATTCCTTTAACTGTTGCTGGCGCGAAGCGCCTTAATGATGAATTAGCTAATTTAAAAACGGTTGAACGACCTGCTGTTATTGAAGCGATTGCTGTTGCTCGTGCACATGGCGATCTTTCTGAAAATGCAGAGTATGATGCAGCGCGTGAGCGTCAGAGTTTTGTTGAGGGGCGTATCAAGGAGCTTGAAAGCGTTTTATCGGCAGCAAATATCATTGATCCCGCCACCTTAGATGCAGGTGATCGGATTGTGTTCGGCGCCACGGTTGAGTTGGAAGACTTAGATACAGGTGAGCAGCTGAAGTATCAAATCGTGGGTGATATTGAGTCAGATATTCGTCAAAATCTGATTTCCGTTTCCAGTCCCGTTGCTCGTGCCCTCATCGGTAAGCACGAGGGCGACGTAGTGACCGTGATGGTACCCTCTGGTGAGCGTGAATTCGAGATCTTATTAGTCGAGTATCTGTAAGTCTTAAAATCTCGTCTGTAAGCTTCGGCGATTAATTTCAAATTATAAAATCCTCTCAACGGTAAGCGCTGAGAGGATTTTTAATGTTAAGTCGTACAATTAGATGCTATTTCTCAACGCGCATTGCTCGTATCTTTTCTACCTGTGAGGCACTGACAGCACCAGCTTTGTTATTCCATCCTTTACGAATAAAGGTTGCTAATTCGGCCACCTCTTCGTCATCTAATCGCCAGGCAAAATCTGGCATCCGAAGTCTGGCGGGGCGCAGTTCGGTTGAGGGGAGTTCTGCACCATGCAAGATGATGTTAATCAACGAGGTTGGATTATCAGCAATCACAATGGAGTTGCCATCCAGTTTAGGAAAAATTTCTGGCGCTCCCTTACCGTCTACAAAGTGGCATCCTACGCAGTTATCCAGATATAGGCGCTTTCCTAAATCTAACTTCGGATCGGCCTTGCTCAACTCAAGCTCAGTGGCAGTTTTCTCGTTTTCCTTTACCTTGAGGGCGGTGGTGCTTGGATGATCTTGATTAAGATGTTTTAAATAGATGGCCATCGCTAACGTATCATCTTCACTTTGGAATTGCAGTGCATCCTCAACGGTGACAGCCATACTGCCGGTGGCAGTGGCGTGTTCATTACGTCCCGTGCTAAGGAATAAACGTAAATCTTCTACTGACCATTTAGCGATTGCGCTGTGCTTACCGTGTAGCGCTGGCACCGTGAAACCACCCATTTCTGCGCCAGTCAAAAATGATTGACTACGTTCATCAATGCCTTTTTGACCCATCGTGCTATTTCTCGGACTGTGACAGGCGCCACAGTGACCAACGGCTTGTACAAGATAAGCACCGCGCACGAGCAGTTGATTATCACTTGTCGGTGCAGTGAAACCCGGTTTTTCAAGATTAATCCATTTCCATAGTCGAATACCCCAACGTTGATTGAACGGGAAGTTCATCTCCGGCTCAAGGTTTGGCGAATTAATGGCTTCTACATCTTGTTGAAAATATGCGTACATGGCCCGAATATCTTCTTCACTCAATTTTCTATAGTTTTCATAAGGCATTGCAGGGTAGAGATGCTTGCCGTCATTGCGTAAACCGTCATAAAGTGCGGCCCGGAACTCGTCTAAACTGTATTTTCCTATACCGTGTTCCTGGTCTGGCGTGATATTTGTTGAATAAATAGTACCCATATCAGTGTCAATGGCCCTACCACCCGCAAAGGGCTTGGATGGATCAGAGGTGTGACAGCTCAGACAGTTACCAATTACTGCCAAGTATTTACCAGTCGCAAGATCGGCTTGGTAATTCTCGTCGATTTGTTGCTGTGGTTTAGTTTTCTTAGCAGGTATCAAGATTATTGCCGCTAGAGCGACAAGTCCCAAAATCATTAAAGCAATGAAGCTTTTTAATCGTCTGGACATACTTATTCTCCCTTAAACTAAAGGACGTGGCTCTTTAAGGTACTTGTCGATAATATGATGAGCCGCCCAATAGGCTAATGCTCCTACCAAGCCGGTTGGATTGTATTGAATGTTTTGTGGAAAGGCACTGGCGCCCATCACAAAGACATTATGTTGATCCCAAGCTTGTAAATACTTGTTTAAAGCAGAGTTTTCTGGGCTGTCACCCACAATAGCGCCGCCCACATTGTGGGTGGTTTGATAGGGGCGTACATTATATTGAGCGCCTTCTTGCTTGAAGCTGGATTGCATCATATCCGGCTTCATTGATGTGGCAATTTCCTCCATTTTTTTACGCATAAATTGTGTCATGCGGATATCGTTAGGATGCCAATTAAAGGTCATACGTAATAAGGGGCGTCCGTGACGGTCTTTATAAGTAGGATCGAGATCCAAATAGAATTGCTTATAGGACATACAGGAACCATGCGAGGCAATACTCATTGAGTGCGAATACCACTCTTTAATTGCTGATTTCCATCCGGCGCCCCAAGAGGGTGTGCCCTCAGGTAAGCGCATGCTACGGAGTGGTTGACCGTTATAAGTGCCAGATGAAATATAACTACCGCCGATAAAACCTTCTTTGGCATAGTCAATATTATTGATTCCGAAATCATCAATTACCATACCGTTACTACCATTGCCGACGAACCAGTTAAAGTGTTCATCTTTAAAAAATAGACTGACGCCACCATTCATCTGATAGGAGTAGTTTTTACCGACCACACCGTCACCAGTGTGTGGGTTATAGGGCTGACCGATACCGGAAATCAGCATCAAATGTACGTTATGAATAGCGTAGGCGCAAAGTATAACTAAATCAGCTGGTTGAAAAACCTGCTCCCCACTTTCTTCATCAAAGTAGGTTACGCCAGTGGCTGTTTTGCCGTCTTCAGCCAGTTCAATTTTCAACACTTCAGCATGAGTCTTATAGTGAAAGTTTGGTTTGCGTTTAAGTGCATCCAAAATCATGGTTTGTGGTGAGGATTTGGAATAGTTATAACAGCCGTAGCGCTCACAGAAACCACAGAAGTTACAGGGTCCCATTTGCATACCGTACTCATTGACATAGGCTTGAGAAGCAATACCTGCTGGTCTGGGGAAGGGGTGATAGCCTAGGTCCGCCGCTGCTTTAGCAAACTTCATGGCATCATAGGTTTGTGGCAGGGCGGGCATTGGGTAGTTTCGGCTACGCGGTGCTTCAAAAGGATTGCCACCATTTTGCTTTTGTCCGCGAATATTCCCAGCTGTTCCAGATACACCGGCTACATATTCAAAGCGGTCAAAAAAGGGTTCTAATTCATCATAGCTGAAAGGATAGTCCTGAATCGTCATATCCTCAGGAATAATATCGACCCCAAATCTTTCCTCCACATAGCTACGCAGCTTCATTTCCTCGACCTGTGGTCGCCATGTATGACCGTTCCAGTGCATACCAGCACCACCTACACCGTTCACCGTTACCCGGTAAAAAGGAGCCAAGTACGCGGTATGGCAAGGCGGTCTCATCGAGTGAGCGACGTATCGTTAAGGTGGAGTTTTTAGGCTTTTGAGCGAAATTGAGGCGTATGCCGTATTTTAATTCATCAATTACCTTAGGATATTGAAAGTCGGGTACCGTATTTTGCTCGGGACCGCGTTCAAGGGCAATAATGTCCAAGCCCTGGTTAGCCAACTCCATACCTAAAATGGAGCCAGTCCAACCTAAGCCAACTATCACTACGTCTTTTTTAGGATTGGTACGTTTCATGATCTAGCCTCTCTCACCTGAAATTGAAACTGGGCCTAATGGGTAAGGCACATTGTGCTGATCTACCCATTCGGTAAATGCTGCTCTTGCACCTGGGAAGCCAATATGCTTCCAAGCCGCCAAGCCATAATTACCGCCATACATGGGGTCGGCAAAATAACCCTCTTTCGTGTTTTGCAGTAGTAATGAAAAAAATTCTTTTAGTTCAGATTTCAGACCAATCTCATTTGTTTGACAGGAGGTCAAAACACGGTCTTGAATATCCTCGCTTAATAGGGCGAATTTATTTGATTCATGCTGTTCACACCATTGATTGATATAGGTGATGGATTCACGATAAATTTCCGCTGGACTTAAGGGCGATTGAAAACCACGATCTAATTTAGCGTCGGGATAGTGTGGACCCTCCATATACCAATCAGCAGCTTTACCGAAATCGCCCGCCATTTGCAGATCAATAAAAACTGGTACCCGTGTTTCTAATGCACCAGGCCCTTCTCCCTCAGAGGGTATCAGTCTGGCACAGGCAGCTAAAATAAAGTCCCACTCCTCTTGATTGAAAAAGACGGGTTTATATTCATTTAACGGGGGAGGGGGCGAAATCTTAGCCTCAGCCGGAAGTGATACTGCAACAGTACCAGCACCGACCGCTTTTAGGAAATGGCGTCGCGATGGGGACCAATGTCTTGTAGGCATGGTTAAGCTCCTTGATTAAAACGAAGAAACACTTTCTATGAGGATTATCTAAGGAATTGTGGTGATACTAATCCTCAGCATGAAACGCTAAATAGTGATTGTCAAGGCAGCTAATTATAAGTTGCTCTTAAAAGAGGCGTTTTGTTAGGGTGATAACTAAGGTTTTAAGGGAAAATACGGAGAAGCTAATGTAAAGAAAACAACAATCCTCTCACATAATGTGAGAGGATTGAGTCAAAGAAGTGGCTTCAATAAATCATCAAAGCGCAGCCAATTTAAAAGCGCTAATCCATGCGACGGCGCCCAGCTCTTAAACTCAAAGCGCTAGAAGGGCGGCGACGAGTGGAGGGGGTAGTTTTGCTGGCACCGCTAGTGCTACGGCGATTGAAAAAGGCCTTAGCAATTTCGCGGTTGCTTTCAGCTGTCTTAGGCTTTGACTGTTTGAATGGGCGATTGAGCTTTTTGCCCTCGGCAGCGATGCGCTTAGGGGTATAGGTCTCCCCCGCTTTGCGATAACTGCGTTGGTTCTGCGGCGCAAATTCATCATAAGGCTCGGTATCAATGACGGATTTACCGGGACGGTATAAAATCAATATCTTACCTAAATGGTGAATGTTGGCACACGACAAGGTTTCACAAATTTGATCGAGCATATTGCTGCGCTCTTCGCGCTCGTCTGATGCAACCCTAACTTTAATCAGGCTATGCGCCGTTAGGTTACGATCGATCTCTTTTAATACGCTCTCAGTGAGTCCGTTGTCACCGATTTGGACCACGGGCTTGAGTGAATGAGCCGCAGAACGTAGCGCACTACGTTCCTTAGAAGTTAGTTCAAGAATAGACATAGGAATGATTGGCAATGGCCAAAAAGAAATTTTCCAAAAACTGGATGCATCAACATATTAATGATCCATACGTAAAGCTTGCTCAGCAAAAAGGCTATAGAGCAAGGGCTGCATTTAAGCTTATCGAGATTTTAGAGACAGAAAAGCTAATGCGTCAAGGGGATATTATAGTAGACTTAGGCGCCGCACCCGGCAGTTGGTCGCAGGTTGCGCGAGAAAGATTAGTGACGCCATCGGGTGAGCTAGATGGTCGTGTCATTGCGTTGGATCTGTTACCGATGGAGGAGATTGCCGGGGTTGAGTTCTTTCAGGGTGATTTTCGTGAGGATGAGGTCTTGCATGAACTTGAGCACAGGCTGGGTGGTCAACAGGTGGATTTAGTCATTTCTGATATGGCGCCCAATCTTTCTGGTGTGGGACCGGCGGATGCTGCTCGGATTCAACACGTTTGTGAATTGGTGTTGGAATTTGCTATTGCGCATTTAAAGCCTGAAGGTGCGGTGATTGTTAAGGCCTTTCATGGTAGTGGCTTTTCTCAGATTGTGGAGCTTTTTAAACGCCATTTTAAGCGTGTTGTGGAGCGTAAGCCCAAGGCCTCACGCGATCGTTCGGCAGAAACTTTTTTAGTTGCGAAGGGTCTTAAGGAATCCTAATGCGGATTTTTAATTAGCAAATTGCTTGAGATATCGTTTTTTACCCCCACTATAATACGTTAGAATAAAGCATGCTCAATAAAAAGCGGCTTGTCTTTATCTCAAGCTTACGATTTGCTGTATTTATTGACGCAGTGTTTTATTATTATCAGATTCGGTTTTTTTGGAGTACCATGCCTTGAATAATTCCTTTTCGAAATTTGCCATCTGGGCGATCATTGCGATGGTCCTATTTACGGTCTTTAGGCAACTTGATACACCTTCAGTGCCTATGGATACGGTGACCTATTCGCAATTTTTGGAAGATGCAAAGCAAGGTAAGTTATCTAGAGTTGAAATCCAAGGTGATAAGCTGACAGTCACCCCGGCTAATGGTCGTACCTATTCGTTGACGGCGCCGCGCGATCTTTGGATGGTGAGTGATTTGATTCGTGATGGTGTGCAGGTGACGGCACGCCCACCTGAGCAGCCTTCTTTCTTCTTAAGTGCCTTACTCTCATGGTTCCCGATGCTTTTATTGATCGGGGTTTGGATTTTCTTTATGCGCCAAATGCAGGGCGGCGGCAAGGGCGGAGCCTTCAGCTTCGGTAAGTCCCGCGCCCGGATGTTGGATCAAAACAATAACCGCATCACCTTTGCCGATGTGGCAGGGTGTGATGAGGCCAAGGAGGAGGTGACCGAGATCGTTGAGTTCTTACGTGATCCGTCTCGTTTTCAGCGCTTAGGTGGTCGCATTCCTCGTGGTGTATTGATGGTCGGTTCGCCTGGTACGGGTAAGACGTTATTGGCAAAAGCCATTGCCGGTGAGGCCAAGGTGCCGTTCTTTACTATTTCGGGTTCTGACTTTGTTGAGATGTTCGTCGGCGTGGGCGCATCACGTGTACGTGATATGTTCGAGACGGCTAAAAAGCATGCGCCGTGCATTATCTTTATTGATGAGATCGATGCGGTGGGTCGTCAGCGTGGCGCCGGTGTTGGCGGTGGTAATGACGAGCGTGAGCAGACGCTGAATCAGTTATTAGTAGAAATGGATGGTTTCGAGTCAGGGCAGAGCGTGATTGTAATCGCCGCTACTAACCGTCCCGATGTACTCGATCCAGCCTTATTACGTCCTGGTCGTTTTGACCGTCAGGTGGTGGTATCTTTACCAGATGTGCGTGGTCGTGAGCAAATTCTTAAAGTGCATATGCGTAAAGTGCATGTTGCGCCTAATGTCGACGCCTCAGTGATTGCACGTGGTACCCCGGGCTTTTCTGGCGCTGATTTAGCTAACTTGGTTAACGAAGCGGCCCTCTTTGCTGCTCGTCGTAACGGTCGCATGGTCGATATGGTGGACTTTGAGCAGGCCAAAGATAAAATCATTATGGGTGCTGAGCGCCGTTCGATGGTGATGCCTGAAGAGGAGCGTTTAAATACTGCTTATCATGAATCAGGTCACGCCTTGGTGGCACGCTTATTGCCCAAAACGGACCCGGTTCATAAAGTGACGATTATTCCGCGTGGACGTGCCTTGGGTGTTACCATGCAGTTACCTGAAAATGATCGTTACAGCATGGATAAAGAGCGCTTACTCAATATGATTGCGGTTTTATTTGGTGGTCGTATTGCTGAGGAAGTCTTTATGAATCAGATGACCACAGGCGCCTCTAACGACTTTGAGCGTGCTACACAAATCGCCCGAGATATTGTGACTCGTTATGGTATGACCGACTCTTTAGGGCCAATGGTGTATGCGGAAAATGACACCGATCCTTTCTTAGGTCGTCAAATGTCACGTTCTTCGCAAATGTCTGAAGCGACCATGCAAAAGGTGGATGCTGAGATTCGTGCCATTATTGATGAGCAGTATCATGTGGCCCGTAAACTCATTGAGGACAACAAGGACAAGATGCATGCCATGGCCAAGGCCTTGATGGAGTGGGAAACCATTGATGCAGAGCAGGTCGAGGATATTATGCAGGGTCGTCCGCCGCGTCCCCCTAAGGTACCTGATCAGCCTTATGATTCTCAGCCACCGAGTGCGGGTAATGCACCGCAAACGGACAAGGCGGATGAGCAAAAAGAGGCTGAAGATAGTAGTAAAAGTGCTAAAGATAAAAAAGACAAAAAAGATAAAAAGGATGAAGATGGCGATAAGCCAGTAGAAGCACTTTAATATTTCTTTTTGTATTGAAGCACTGTAAGTTGTTTTTACAGTGCTTTTTCTATTTCTCAACGCCCATATAAATCAGTAATATCAATTTTATGCCTAAAACTTTTACATGCGGACGCTTTGTCCTTGATCTTTCTAGCCCCTTAGTGATGGGGATTGTTAATGTCACGCCGGATTCTTTTTCTGATGGGGGAGCCCAGTCAGAACAATTGGACTTGGCGATTGAACATGGTTTGAAGCTGGTGGCTGAGGGAGCGCAGATACTGGATATCGGTGGTGAATCCACCCGACCAGGTAGCGACGCCGTCACGGTGGAAGAGGAATTGCGGCGAGTGCTACCAGTGATTGAAGGGCTTAAGGGAGCTGGCGTGCCTTTGTCCATCGATACCTTAAAGCCAGACGTTATGCGGGCCGCATTAGACGCTGGCGCAGATATGATTAATGATATTTATGCCTTGCGTCAACCGGGTGCTCTTGAGGTGGTGAGTGCACATCCTAACTGTGGGGTTTGTATTATGCACATGGTGGGTGAGCCTAAAACAATGCAGCAAAATCCCCCAGATTATGATGGTAATATTACCGCGCATGTGAAGAATTTTTTACAAGAAAGAGCTGAGCTTTTGTTAAAATGCGGTGTTGAACCAAGTAGAATCATGCTTGATCCGGGTTTTGGCTTTGGTAAGACCGTCGCTCAGAATTATCAACTATTAAATGAACTGGCGGATCTTCAAAGTTTAAATCTACCCTTACTAACTGGTTTATCGCGTAAATCAATGATTGGTGCGGTTACTCATAAGCCGGCTCAGGATCGTTTGATTGGTAGTGTGGTGGCAGCCATCGCTTGCGCTGAGCGCGGTGCTGCCATTCTTAGAGTACATGATGTTGCTGAAACGGTTGAGGCATTAGCTGTTTGGCAGGCCATTCATCAGGGAGTAAATTAACCATGGCACGTAAGTATTTCGGCACCGATGGTGTGCGTGGTCGCGTAGGCGGCGCAGTGATTAATGCGGAATTCGCTTTAAAATTAGCCTATGCGGCGGGTCGAGTGCTAGCTAGTCAAGGCTTAGAAGAGGGTGATAGACCAACTGTTTTAATCGGCAAAGACACCCGCGTATCCGGCTATATGCTAGAAGCGGCGATGCAAGCAGGCTTTGCTGCTGCCGGGGTGGATGTGCTACTAGCCGGCCCAATTCCTACCCCTGCGGTCGCTTATTTAACTCGCACCTTGCGCTTAAATGCGGGTGTGGTGATTAGTGCCTCTCATAATCCCTATCACGATAATGGCATTAAGTTTTTCTCAGAAAACGGCTTAAAGTTACCTGACGAGATTGAGTTAAAAATTGAGGCACTGATCGATGAGGATATTAAGTACGAGGAGTCTGAGTCCATTGGTCGTGCGCGTCGCTTAAATGATGCCACCGGTCGTTATATCGAGTTCTGTAAAAGTAGCTTTCCTAACGACCTCAATCTTAGAGGGTTGAAAATCGTGGTGGATGCGGCGCATGGTGCAGCCTACCATGTAGCCCCTTACGTGTTTAAAGAGTTGGGTGCAACCGTGATCCCAATCGGCTGTAGTCCCGATGGTTTCAATATTAATCGTAATGTTGGTGCCTTATACCCAGAGCAATTGGTAGCGACGGTGAATGCTCAGCGCGCTGATTACGGCATTGCTTTGGATGGTGATGCGGATCGCATTCAGATGGTTGACTCTCGGGGTAATATTTACAACGGTGATGAGCTGTTGTATGCGATTATTCTTGAACGCATGCAGCAGATGGAAATTAAAGGCGTTGCCGGCACCTTAATGACTAATTTTGGTTTTGAAAAGCGCTTAAAGGATTTAGGTATCCCCTTAGAGCGAGCTAAGGTGGGTGACCGGTATGTGCTTGAAGCCCTACACCAAAACGGTTGGTATTTTGGTGGTGAAAGTTCGGGCCATCTGTTGTGTTTAGATTGTCATACGACGGGTGACGGGATTATCGCTGCGTTGCAGGTGTTAACAGCGGTCGTGCGTAGTGGTAAAACGCTACGTGAGCTAACCCATGACCTAAAGATGTACCCACAGGTGATGATTAATGTGCCTCTTAAACCGGGCTTGGATTGGCAAAATCATGCTGAGCTTCAGCGGGTACGGGCAGAGGTAGAAGCCGAGTTGGGTGATAGGGGGCGAGTGCTGATTCGTGCCTCAGGTACTGAGCCTATTTTGCGCCTGATGGTGGAGGCTGAGACTCATGAACTGGCTAAGCGTGGTGTCGAACGCCTGGCGGATGTCAGTTTAGACGCCTAGTAGTAGCACTCAGACTGAATCATATTTTTAAGCACAATGCCTTAACAGGGTTGTGCTTAAAATTTATAAAATTGAAAGAATTCTGTCAAATCTCTTTTGTATAATGTAAGCAGATGATCATGTCGTTAGCGTTGTTATCATCTTGTAAACTATATATATTGTCATATTTTCCTGAGTTGATTCGTTAAGTGTTGAGGATAGTTAATATATGCAAGAGCTGATAGAGATTCCAAAGGACTTAAGTGCGCTTGACGGCCCTAGCTTGGTATTAGGTATTGCCAATACGCCGCAAGAGCTTGAGGCGGTTCAGCGACTGCGCTATGAGGTCTATACACAGGAGATGGGGGTCCATTTTCCAGAGGCAATTGACGGTCGAGATGTGGATCATTTTGATGAGTTTTGTCAGCACTTGATTGTGATGGACACCAAGGAGGGTAAGGCAGTAGGTACTTACCGTATTCTTAGTCCTCAAAAAGCAGTCGAGGCGGGTGGTTATTATTCCGAGTCCGAATTTGATTTAAGTGAGTTTGAGCATTTGCGCCCTGAGCTGAATGAATGCGGTCGTTCTTGTACCCATCCGGACTACCGTGATGGTGGTGTGATTATGTTGCTGTGGAGTGGTTTAGCCCAGTTTATGCGCTGTCATGGTTTGCGTTATCTTTTTGGTTGTGCCAGCGTCAGTCTCTTAGATGATGGAGTACAAGCAGCACAGGTTTGGCAGTTGGCTAAGCAGCAGCTTGAGGAGTATAAGGGACAGCCTAAGGTCACTCCACACCACCCATACCCAATCCATTTACTAGAAGAAAAGGCAGCCGGCGAGCGTATCAGTCAGTCACGTATGCCGGCCTTGATTAAGGGTTACTTAAAGCTTGGCGCCCGTATTTGCGGTGAACCTGCTTGGGACAAAGACTTTAATGCGGTGGATTTTCCGGTGATTGTGGATATTGAAAATATGGATCGTCGCTACCGACGCCATTTTGGTTTTGACTGATTGGCTTGATTTTAAAGTTAAAGCCACAAGCCTCCCACAGCGCTTTTTCGTGGCTCACCCAATAGTTCTTATATAAATCAATGGCTTCGCTTAATGTCTTGATGTTTTTGGCTGACCCTCGAGGTTCAATGTTCAAGTGCTATGCAAAAGGTGACTTAAGTTTTGCAGGCACCTTTACTTTGAATTATTAGCAAATTTATTATCGTCTGTGATTAACGTTTGAAATTAAGTCTCAAAATAGATCGAATAAAAATTAATCTTATACTATAATGATAATGATTCTTATTCTGTCGGATTAAGTATTCACCAGTAAGCACGTCCCTTTGAGCTAGTATCGGTCGTGTTTTGGTGAATATTATTTTTTATAGGTCTGTTTTCTGCATGAAACTTAATAAATTTTTCCTGAAGTTTTTAACTACAGCTTGTCTTATTGGTGGCGCATCAGCAGTTCAAGCTATTGAGATTAATACAGCACAAGGTCCAGTCACTTTCGACCAAGCGGTCGGTGATAATGTCGCCGTCTATGAGCTTGCGGCTATGGATACGCTTCAGGCATTGGGCGTTAATCCCAAGGGGATTCCTTCTACGATCTACGTTGATTATTTGGCAGACGCTAAGAGCGCAGATTCAGTTGAAGTAGGTACATTATTTGAGCCTGATTTAGAAGCCTTGAATCGTCTTAAGCCTGAAGCAATTATTATTGGTGGGCGTATGGCACCTAAAGCAGATGCTTTAGCTAAAATTGCCCCTGTCGTTGATCTAACTAATACAGGCGTTTCGGTTGATAACTCTCAAAAGCTATTGGCTGAGTTAGGCAAGTTATTCAATAAAGAAGAGCGCGCTGCAGAGTTGCAAAAAAGCTTAAATGATGAATTGGCTTTAACTAAAGAGATTGTAAAAGGCCAAGGCAGGGCATTGATGATTTTGGTTAATGGTACCAAGATTGCGTCTTATGGTGTCAATTCTCGCTTTGGTTATTTATTTAATGATTTTGGTTGGGAAGCGGCGGATAAGACTGATAGTAGTGCACGTCATGGTAATCCAATTTCATTTGAGTTTATTCGCGAAAACGACCCTGATTGGCTAATTGTGATGGACCGAACATCAGCAGTGCGGGCCAAAGGTGATAACGCCCAGACTGTGCTTGATAATGCGCTTCTTAGAGAGACTCAAGCTTTTAAAAATAACCACATCATCTATTTAGATGTTTCATCTTATTTAGCTTCAGGTGGCTATCAACAAATGATGTTAGAGCTTAAACTATTACGTGATGCTGTGCAAAAAGCTAAAGCTCAATAAATCCCCCTGTTTTTAATTATCCTGCAGCACTTCAGGCCGAATTCAGGTCTGAAGTGCTTTTTAGGGTAGTGATAGAGAGCGTAATAACAATAAAAAATGACCAAGTCTTTACTAGTAATAATAAGCTTTATTGTTTTAATTATAGTTAGCCTATTTGTTGGGGTGAGTCAAGTCTCATTCGAACTGCTTCTACATGATGCTGCGGCGCGTGAGGTTTTTTTCGCTAGCCGGATTCCTCGAACGGCGTCAGTGGTTTTGACGGGTATGTCAATGGCTAATGCGGGACTGATTATGCAGATGCTGATGCGTAATCGTTTTGTAGAACCTTCCATGACTGGTACCACACAAGCAGCGACACTAGGTATTTTGTTAATGAGCTTGTTAGTGCCTCAGAGCAGTGTGTTTTTTAAAATGCTAATTGCCTGTGTAGCTGCGATTATCGGTTTGGCGGGCTTTATGGCAATTGTCAGAGTATTACCACCGACTGCTAAGCTATTAGCGCCGCTGGTTGGGATGATTTATGGTGGTGTGCTTGGTGCCGTCGCAACATTTATTGCCTATGAATATGACATGATGCAGTATTTGATCGCTTGGTTTATCGGTGACTTCTCGAGTGTCGTGGTAGGACGTTATGAGTTGTTGTGGATTACTGCTTGTCTCTGCATTATTACGTTTTTATATTCTAATCAATTCACCATTGCTGGACTGGGCAAAGAAATTAGTACTAATTTAGGTTTAAACCATCATGTGGTGACCACGATAGGCCTATTGATAGTTGCTGTTATTTCTGCCATTGTCGTGGTGACTGTTGGTGCCATACCTTTTGTGGGATTGGTAGTACCCAATATCGTCAGTCGTATCATGGGCGATAATGTCCGTAAAGTCTTACCTTGGAATATGTTGTTTGGTGGAGCCTTGGTATTAGCATGTGATATTGCCAGCCGTATCATTCAATATCCTTATGAGATTCCGGTGGGTACCATTATTGGTATCGTTGGTACAATCCTTTTCCTTTATCTTTTATATGCACGTCCCATTCGTGCACGTAAACGCTATGCAGACGCGTAAGTTACTATTATTAATGTGCGGAGCTTTATTAGTTTCGATGACATTATTTATGACCGTAAAATCAGGTGGACACTGGGATTTTGTGTTGGGTTTTAGGGGAGGCAAGTTAGTTGCGCTTTTGGTTGTTGCCTACGCAATTTCTATTTCAACGATGCTATTTCAAACCATCACGTCAAACCGTATTTTAACGCCCTATATTATGGGTTTTGATGCCTTGTATTTATTAATCCAAACAGTATTAATTTTTACTTTTGGTGGTATAGGCTATGTGGCACTAGGTCATGTCTATAAGTTTGGTTTTGAAATAGGCATCATGTTGTTTGCCTCCTTAGTCATGTTTTCAACTTTGTTTTTAAAAGCTCAGGACGATTTATATCGGATGGTTTTAACTGGGGTGATATTAGGCGTATTGTTCCGTAGCTTAACTACCTTTTTACAGCGTGTTATTGACCCTGAAGAGTTTGCGGTCGTACAGTCTGTGTCCTTTGCTCAGTTTAATGTTATCCGCATGGATTTGCTAAGTGTCAGTCTGGTGATAGTCGCTATTGTGAGTTTGATTATTTGGCGCTATCGCTATGAGTTGGATGTGATCGCTTTGGGTCGAGACCATGCAATTAATTTAGGTGTGAACTATAAGTTCTCCATGGTATTGATACTGTTTTTAATTTCGGTGTTAGTTTCTATTTCAACTGCTTTGGTTGGTCCTGTTAGCTTCTTTGGCTTGTTGGTATCAGGTATCGTCTATCCATTGATGAAGACGCATCGTCATGCTGTATTAATTCCGGCTGCTTTCCTCATCGGATCATTAATTTTAGTTACCGGTCAATTGATATTTGAGCATTTCCTAGGTATGCAAAGCGTACTTAGCGTAGTGGTTGAATTTCTTGGTGGTATTGTGTTTATTATATTTTTACTCAGACGCAAAGCGTTGTGATAGTCCAATGATTACAATCGATCAGCTATCGTTCCAAATCCGTGGCACGGAGATTTTAAAAAATATTAATCTTGAGATCCCTAAAGGCGGCATTACCGCCTTAGTAGGACCTAATGGTGCTGGTAAATCGACATTGTTTTCTTTAATGTCTCGCTTAAATGAGTTTGAGCAAGGCAAGATCAGCATTGACGGTATGGATATTAGTAAAACGCCGAGCGATGAAATGGCCAAGAAAATTGCTATTTTGCGTCAAGAAAATAGCATCACTAGCCGTATCATGGTTAAAGAAATGTTAATGTTCGGTCGCTATCCTTATCACAAAGGACGTCCCACGGAAGAGGATCGGGCCATTGTTGAAAACACTTTGAGACGTTTTGACTTGTATGATTTACGTGGTCGCTACTTAACTGAGCTTTCAGGTGGTCAGCGTCAGCGAGTTTTGGTTGCGATGGTTTTTTGTCAAAGCACCGATTATCTACTATTAGATGAACCGCTTAATAACTTGGATATGTATCATTCGCGTCAGCTCATGCGCCAGTTACGACATATTGCGGATGAACATCAACGCACAATTATTGTGGTTTTGCATGATGTTAACTATGCCTCAGCTTATGCTGATTCAATTGTTGGCCTGAAGCAGGGCGAGTTAGTATTGCATGGTAAACCACGTGACGTGCTTAACTCTGACAATCTAGAAAAACTTTTTGGTGTGGATGCACAGGTAGTTGATGTCAATGGACATAATATGGTGATGCATTATCTGTAGCGTGAGCTAAATCGCTATTGCTTAAGCGCGTTGTTATCAATATTCGAAATTTAAACTGTTTTTTTCGTTTATTCATTGCCTGTCATATTACTCACGGCTAATCGCATTCAACTCATGTTCACGCTCATAAAGCCATAGGCAAAAAAAAAGCCCAAGCAATAAAATATCTGATTGCTTGGGCTCTCACACTTTATGTCTTAGTGTGGATTTATTTCATTTTATTTAAGAAATCACCCGTAAGGAATTTTAAGTTATTTAAACCGCCTGTGATGATGTACCAGCGCACTGGGTCAACATAGACCACGCGACCATTTTTAAAGGCGGATGTTTGGCTTAAGTCGGGATGCTCAGCAAGCGTTTTCTCACCGGCATTTTCACCGCCATTAATGGCGGCTCGATCGAAAACGATAAGCCAATCAGGGTCAGCTTTGGCAATCGCTTTGATTTGCTGTGCACGCTTTTCAGCAGCGGCCTTAGCTTCTGGGCTATCTGGCGCTGGTCTTGCAGCAGGAACGGCAAGTTCTTCTGCTGTTTTAGCTGGTAGCACGGATTCCAAGCCTGTTAACTCATAGACAAAGCCAAAACGGTCACCAACAACGTGTGGGATGATATTGCCATTCATGACAAAAAGGAAAGCACCCGTTTTACCAGCGTTTAATTTTTGTAAGTCAGCAATGTCTTTATCAATATTGGAAAGACCTTCTTCGGCTTTTTTTGTTTTGTCAAACGCAGCAGCCAAACGTAAAGTATTAGTACGGAAGTCGGCTAAAAATTCTGGGTTGCGGTTAGTTAGATTTGCAACAGGGGCAATTTTCTCAAGCTCTGGAATAGCAGAGGCAGAACGACCACCGGCAAAGATTAGATCAGGTTTTAAGGCTTTTAGTGCTTCATAATCAGGTTCAAATAATGTACCAACCTTGGGTGCTTCAGCAAATTTTGCTAATTCATCTTTGTAGTTAGACTTTGGTACACCTACTGCTTCAATGCCTAGTGCATTTAAGCTGTCAAGAATTGATAAGTCATAGCTGACAATGCGTTCTGGTGTTTTGTCACCGTTGATGGTGCCAGTAGTATGTTCTAATTCAAAGGCCAAGCTTGGTGCGGCTATGGCTAATGTGGCTGTTAAGGTCATTATTTGAAAGATTTTTTTCATCATCATCCTTTTAAATTGAGATAGCGATAAGTTGAGACTTTTGCATAAAAGCAGTTAAATAC
>NZ_KV792847.1:0-38346 GCF_001808335.1 Oligella sp. HMSC05A10
CTGTCGGGTTTGCCAACCTCGCTGGGCAAACATAAAAAGGGGCTTACGCCCCTTTACTCATTACTTAACGCTTATTAAGCTTTAACCGCCGTAGCCACCACCGCTTTACCTTTGCTGAATGACAACGTCAATAAGAACGCCGCTAGCCATAGGATTGCAGCCACACCCCAAACCCAATTGGCACTAATCAACCATTGTCCGATTAGACCGGCCTGAACCACATAATAGAATAAAGGCACCAGGGTTTTACGGATAATCTCACCCTCACGGTTAAGCATACCGACCACGGCACTCGCCGCCACGACATTATGCACACACACCATATTACCGGCGGCACCACCCACTGCCTGTTGCGCCACCACAATCGCCGACTGATCAAGCGTTAAACCAATCTCTTGTGCAGTAGAAAACTGGAAGTAAGCAAACATCATATTACTAATGGTATTTGAGCCCGCTGCAAAGGCACCCAAGGCACCGATCCACGGTGAAAAATACGGCCATGCATCACCTGCGATGGCGGCGGCACTGTGCGCCAAAATCAAAGGCATGCTGCTAATTGAGCCATCGGCTGAAACCGAATTAATAAATACCTGCACCATTGGCACCGCTAATAATAAGGCGGGTGCTGCACTAACCATGGTCATCATTGACTCTTTGACACCATGCGCATACTGACGCACACTCACACCGAAAATCACAATACACGCTAAGGAGGCGAGCAGTAACACCGAACCTGGTGAATATAAGAACTGCGCTGAAGTGCTGATAGAGGTACCAAACAGATTACTGAATCTGATCGTTAACTCTGGCGATACCAAGAAAGCTTTAATACTCGGCACGGTACGCGTCAACACGAGCAAGCCAACCACAATCACATAGGGTGAAAACGCACGCCAAACAGAGAAACTACTGCCACTTTGCTGTTGATCCAAAGATAAACTACCTAACCATGCACTTTCCCATTGCTCACGTGGTGGAAAATCAAAATTCTCTTTAGGGAGCAACCAACCCTTTTTAGCGACTGGCACGGCAATCATCAAACCAATAAGCGCAGCTAGCAAAGAGGGAAACTCCGGCCCAAACAACGCCGCAATAAAATAATACGGCACCGTAAAGACCACCCCTGCAAAGAGCGCAAACTTCCACGCCTTCAGCCCTTCCACAAAGGAGCGCTTAGCGCCAAAGAAACGCGTTAATAAACCACATAAAATCAGCGGAATAGCCACCCCAATCAAACCATGGATTAAGGCCACATTTTGCACAATATGCTGCAAATACTCCAGTGGCTGCATCGGTGCAATGATGGCAGCCACATCCGCCTTATTATCAATCCCTGACAGCACACCAACCAACATGGGCGTACCAACCGCACCATACGACACCGGTGTGGATTGAATCACTAAGACTGACATCACAGCGGCCATCGCTGGAAAACCTAGCGCCAACAGCAAGGGCGCAACCACCGCTGACGGCGTCCCCCAACCGGAAGAACCCTCAATCAACGAGCCAAATAACCAAGCCACGATAATCACTTGCACCCGGCGGTCTGGAGAAATCCCCATAAAACCTTGGCGAATGGCCACTAAGGCACCACTGACTTTTAAGGTATTCAACAATAAAATGGCGCCGAACACAATAAACAACACGGTCAACGCCGTAACCACACCGTTCACCGTGGCCGCAGCAATCACCGCCGCCTCCGTGTGCCAAACAAAGAAGGCCAATGCAGCGGTGACCACATAGGCCACGCCCATTGACAATTTGGCAGGATACCTTAACACCACCATCAGTAAAAAAACGACAGCAATGGGCGCTAAGGCTAATAAGGTATAAAGCATCTCCACACTCCTCTAGGGAATACAATTTGACTATTTTTGAATGTGTTCGATCATACTGGTAGTACCAAATATCCGTATATAAGGAGAAACCCTGAATTATTTTACTTAAAATCTCATGTATTCTTATGTTTTATATAAAGTGGTCCTACCATTTATTAGTTTATAATAAAACAATCCCTCAACATTCCTTACTATCAGAGCCATGATTATTGCTTCATCTACCGATTACCGTAAGGCAGCTAAGCGACGCTTACCGCCCTTTTTATTTCATTACATTGATGGCGGCGCTTATGCCGAGCGCACCCTTGACGATAATGTCAACGATCTGGCGAAGGTCGCATTAAAACAGCGTGTGCTCCGCGATATGTCAGCCCTGGACACAAGCATGGAGCTCTTCGGAGAAAAGCTCCGTATCCCCTTAATTCTGTCGCCAGTGGGCCTGACGGGTATGTATGCTCGCCGCGGTGAGCTACAAGCAGCCAAAGCCGCAGCCGACTATGGCATCCCCTTTACCATGTCAACCGTGTCCGTGTGCCCCATTGAAGAAGTGGCGCCGGCGCTCTCACGACCGATGTGGTTCCAGCTGTATGTGCTAAAAGACCGCGGTTTTATGAAAAATGTGCTTGAGCGCGCCAAAGCAGCTGGCTGCTCCACCCTCGTGTTTACGGTGGATATGCCCGTGCCCGGTGCCCGTTATCGTGATGCCCATTCGGGTATGAGTGGCCCCTATGCCGAATGGCGTCGCTATTTACAAGCCGCATTACATCCTCTCTGGTCGTGGGATGTCGGCTTACACGGTCGCCCTCATGACTTGGGTAATATCTCCCGTTATCGTGGTCAGCCCGTGGCCCTAGAAGACTATATGGGTTGGTTGGGAGCAAACTTCGACCCCTCGATCTCATGGCAAGACTTAGAGTGGATTCGTGAATTCTGGGATGGTCCCATGGTGATTAAAGGCATTCTTGATGCTGATGATGCCAAGGATGCGGTGCGCTTTGGGGCAGATGGTATCGTCGTGTCTAACCACGGCGGTCGCCAATTAGACGGTGTGCTGTCCACCACCAAAGCCCTACCGAGCATTGCCGATGCTGTCAAAGGCGAGTTAAAAATCCTCGTCGACTCAGGCATTCGTAACGGTTTAGATATCGTACGCATGCTCGCCTTAGGGGCCGATGCAACCATGATCGGGCGTGCCTATATTTATGCCTTAGCCGCTGCCGGTGGACAAGGCGTCAGTAATTTACTGAATCTCTTAGAAAAAGAAATGCGTGTCGCCATGACCCTAACCTCTAATCGTCAGATATCAGAAATCAATCGCGACTGTTTAGTACAGTCCTAGACTCACTCACTTCATCAGGAGCACCACCTTGCTGGTGCTCATTTTTTTCATGGATAGCCAAATGTCATCAGCCCTTCATCACTAAGGTGTTAAGCTTTTGACACCTAACAAACCATCTCAACATTGGAGTCCTTGTGTGAGTACTCTAGCCATTTTAATCTCTCTCTTTCTACTGATGTACCTTGCTTATCGAGGTATTTCAGTGCTTATACTAGCGCCCGTCTTGGCAGCCTTAGCCGTTTTATTATCGGGTGATATCAGCTTAATGCTACCCATCTACACTGAAACCTTTATGGGTGCCTTGGGTAATTATTTACTGAATTTCTTTCCCATTTTCCTCTTAGGCGCCATTTTTGGGCAGCTTATTGCCGATTCCGGTGCGGCTTCTAGTATTGCCACGTGGTTTACCAAAGTCTTGGGACCTAAGCATGCCATTCTTACCGTGGTGCTTGCGTGCGGCGCCTTAACCTATGGTGGCGTTTCTTTATTTGTGGTGGCATTTGCGATTTTCCCTATTGCTAAGGTGATGTTCTATCAGGCCAATATTCCTAAACGCCTGATTCCCGGGGCGATTGCCCTGGGTGCCTTTACCTTTACCATGACGGCCTTGCCCGGCACACCAGCCATTCAAAACGCCATTCCTATCCCTTACTACGGTACCAATGTCTTTGCCGCACCGGGTTTAGGGATTATCGCTGCAGCAATCATGTTTTTTGTGGGTTGGCTCTGGCTTAATCGACGCGCCCAGGCCGCCCAAGCAGCGGGCGAAGGCTATGGTGAACATAATGACGGCGTAGCGCATGAGCATCTCAACACGCAAGCACAGATGCCGGTGCTGCTGGCCTTTTCACCGCTACTCTTGGTGATTGCCCTCAATGCTTTATTTACCTATGTGATTTTCCCGGCGATGGACTTCTCTGCCATCAATCAAGCCTTTGAGGCCATTGATCCGACGAAGAAACTCGGCATTTGGGCCATTATTATTTCATTGGTGCTGGCCTCACTGTGGCTGATTATCATTGCCTTTGCGCGTTTTCATCACTTGCGCGACACCATCAATAAGGGCACCCTCGGCTCCATGCTACCCGCCTTTAATACCGCTTCGGAAGTGGGCTATGGCGCAGTGATTGCCGGTCTTGCAGGCTTTGCTATTTTAAAAAAATTGGTATTAAACGTATCACCAAATAATCCACTGATTTCTGAGGCAGTAGCAATGATGACCTTGGCAGGGATCACGGGTTCTTCTTCTGGTGGCTTAAGTATTGCCTTGCAGACCTTAGGTGCAGATTACCTACAAATTGCCCTTGAAAATAATATTAGTCCCGAGCTCTTGCACCGGGTAGCGGTGATTGCTGCTGGTGGCTTTGACACCTTGCCGCATTGTGGAGCGATTATCACCTTACTCTCCATTTGCAGTTTGAATCACCGTCAGTCCTACATGGATATTGCCGCCGTCACCATTTTCGGTCCGATCCTGGCCTTAAGTAGCGTGATTGCCCTAGGAACGATATTTGGTTCCTTTTAACGAAACGAAAAATAGCACTGCCAGCAGTGCTATTTTTTTTGCCTAGATAAGTTCAAAGGCGATCAGCGATGTTCTCAACATATAAAGACAAATAAAGGACAGTACAAAGGCAAAGATTTTCTTAATACGTTTAACCGGCCAAGTATGGGCAAAATGCGCACCCACCGGTGCCATTAGCACGCTGGTAGAAATTAAGGTTAACCATGCCGGCCAATAAATATAGCCCACCATACCCGGCTGCCAGCCAATGTCCTTAAGACCTGAATAAATAAAGCCAATGGTATTTGCTAGCGCAATAGGAAAACCAAGTGCAGCAGAGGTACTAACCGCATTGCGGATATTCACATTACACCAAACAAGAAACGGCACGGTTAAAAAACCGCCCCCGGCGCCAACCAAACCAGAGACAAAACCAATGATCGTACCCACGAAAGTAGTGCCTAAAAAGCCGGGCAACTGACGCGAAGGCTTAGGCTTTTTATCGATCGCCATATTAAAGGCTGAATAAGCCATAAAAAGCGAAAACACCAGGGCTAGCCAAGCGGTACTAATAAAGGAAAAGACCACCCCTCCCGACAAAAAGCCGCCTAAAAACACCCCCGGCACCAAGGCCGCCACCACTGGCCACAATACACCGCCACGCTTATGGTGGGCACGCATACTGGATAAAGAGGTAAAGCAAATCATCGCCATGGAGGTCGCTATACAGGCATGCACCACTAACTCCAAGGGCATCCCCTTCCAACTAAATAGCATGGTTAAAAACGGCACCAATATCATGCCACCGCCCACGCCTAGCAGACCGGCCATAAAGCCACCGACACTACCCAGCACTAATAAACACAGTGCAATGTCCCAACCGAAAGTCATCATAATGATTGTTGAGCTTGAGCATCACAAGCTCAAGCCCTTACTATTTTAAATTACCGGACAAAAACTGCTGTAAACGTAAACTCTTTGGATTATTTAGGACCTCTGCAGGTGGTCCTTGCTCCTCCACCACACCCTCATGTAAAAACATCACTTGAGTGGCAATATGACGCGCAAAACCCATCTCGTGGGTCACCACAATCATGGTACGACCCTCTTCGGCCAGTTCCTGCATCACTTTCAACACCTCACCCACTAGCTCCGGGTCCAAAGCCGAGGTCGGTTCATCAAACAGCATCACCTCAGGCTCCATTGCCAGCGCTCTAGCAATGGCAACGCGTTGCTGCTGACCGCCAGAAAGCTGTGACGGATACTTTGACTCCGCATCAGCTGGTAAACCCACTTTTTTCAAATAGGCGCGTGCACGGGCAATGGCATCCTCCTTTTTAACCCCCAACACATGCACCGGGGCTTGAATAATATTATCCAACACCGTCATATGCGCCCATAAGTTAAAGTGCTGAAACACCATCGCCAATTTGGTACGAAACTGCTGCAACGCCTTTTTATCACTGACTTTAAGATAGCCCTTAGTATCTTTTTCCAAAGGCAAGGCCTGACCGTTAAGGATGATTTTCCCCTCATTGGCCTGCTCAAGAAAATTAATACAGCGCAAAAAAGTACTTTTACCGGAACCACTGGAACCGATAATCGCCACCACATCACCGGCTTTTGCCTGTAAGGTAACGCCCTTTAATACCTCGTGGTCACCATAAGACTTATGAATATCCAGAACTTCTAATTTATACATTGTTAACTACCTGTTTATCACTTTTTGGGCTAACCACAAGATACGCTAAGGCCCGTTTTTCAATCTTTCTAAATAAAGCCACAATCACAAAGGCGACCACCATATACAGTAATGCGGCGATACCATAAGCGATAAACGCTTGATAGGTCGCTGCATAGGCATCGCGTGCCACCTTTAAAATATCCGGTACCGTGGCGGCAAAGGCTAAAGAGGTGGTATGCAGCATCAAAATCACCTCATTGCTATAGGCGGGCATCGCCCGTCGCAGCATTGAAGGAATAATAATACGCCGATACAGCTGCCATTTACTCATACCAAAGGCTCTAGCCGCTTCGATTTCCCCCTTGGCGGTGGTACGGATAAAGCCGGCAAACATTTCCGTGGTGTAGGCGGTGGTATTTAAGGTTAGGGCCAAAATGGCACAGTAATAACCATTAATAAAAAAATCACGTAATAAGGGCGTACCACGCACCACATCCAAACTAATTAAGCCGCTATAAATCAGCAATAACTGCACATAAAAGGGCGTGCCTCTAAACACATAGGTAAATAACCAAATCGGCCCCTTAATCAAGAGGTTTTTGGAAACTCGCCCCACCGCTAACAGCACCGATAACACAAAACCAAATAGCAGAGACAGCACCAAAATCCACAAAGTAACGGCCAGTCCAGAGAACTCGAAACCGTCCCAGATTAAGAATGCTTGCCAATAATCCTGCCAAATTTCAAAAAATCTTTCCATGCTGCTTAATCCACTTCAAATTTAGCAGCACCGGCCGAGTAGCGTCGCTCTAAATACCATAGAACAATATTTGATAAGGAGGTTAAAACCAAATAAATCAGACCGGCGATCAGAATGTATTTGAACATATTGCCGGTAGCGCGCCCCGCATCCTGACTGGCCTTAACCAAATCACTCAGACCAATAATAGAGACTAAGGCGGTAGCCTTTAACACCACTAACCAGTTATTACCTATGCCGGGAATGGCATAACGCATCATTTGTGGAAATAAAATCCGACTAAAAACCTGTCGCGGACTCATACCATAGGCCATGCCCGCTTCAATTTGCCCCTTGGGCACAGCTAAAAACGCACCACGGAAGGTTTCTGTAAAATAAGCGCCGTAAATCATCCCAATCACGATCACACCGGCCCAAAAGGGATCAATCTGAATCACCTTCCAACCCAAGGCATCCGTGATTTGATTTAGGCCCATCTGAATACTGAAAAACAACAATAGCATCAGCACCAAATCAGGTACGGCACGGATAATCGTGGTATAAATCGTTGCAATGCCACGCAACAAGGCACCGCCAAATAGCTTGGCACTGGCGCCAAGCAAGCCCAATACAAAGGACAATAAAACGGACAAAAGGGCTAACTTAATCGTAGCCCAAGTGCCGTTTTTAATGAGTTCCCAATAACCGTCTAAGAACACAATTAGCTCAATATCCCTGATTACTTAATCACTGAAATCTCACCATCTTGGAAGTACTTCTTAGCAAGCTCATCCAATACGCCCTCGTCCTTAAGCGCTTTTAGGGCACCGTCGATTTTGCTCTTAAGCTCCGTATCTTCCTTACGTAGACCGATAGCGATTTCATTATTCATGATCGGATCGTTAACAATCGGCTCACCCACAAAGGTAAAGCCAGCACCATCAGCTGTATTTAATAAACCCTCAACGGCATTAGGTGATTCAAATAAAATCGCATCCACGCGACCAACCTTTAGGTCAGCAATGGTCTGTGACTGTTCAACATAGGAGGTCACACGCACACCCGAACGTCTATCCCAACGCTTACGCGCATAGGTTTCCTGCACCGAACCCTGTAATACACCGACGGTCTTACCCTTAAGTGACTCGTCGCTACCATCAATACCACTGTCTTTAGCGGCCACTAATTGGCTAGTAACTTCATATAAAGGATCAGTAAAAGAAATCACCTTTTTACGCTCTTCGGTGACTGTAATGGCTGAATGCACTAAATCAAATTTACGTGCTAATAGACCAGGAATCAAGCTATCAAAGGGCTGCTCAATCCACACGCACTGCTTTGCCAATTTTTCACAAATGGCATTACCAATATCAATATCATAGCCCGCTAACTCACCACTAGGTAATTTATACTCAAAGGGTGCGTACGCTGCTTCGGCACCGATACGTAACTCAGCCTTATCCTGTGCCGCCGCAGAAAATGAGGCTAAAGCAACAAGTGATGCGGCTACGAGTGATGTTATTTTTTTCATAATTCCTCCTTTCGGACTAAATTAATTACAGGCTTGATTTTAGTGTTACGACCACAAAATAGAAACCATAACCTAAACCTTTGATATTACATTAATTGACTCTCTCTGTTTAAAAAATTGCTCAACTCAGCTCATTGTCAGACAATTTTTAATGATGCAATTTAATCAACAGGGCTAAGTTTAAACGTTCCCGGAGCCTAGCATGAAAAATACCGACCCCAATCGTCAAAATTTACTTAATAAGATCGGCAAGCTTGCACTCTCTGCTGGTAAGCCCGTGATTGAAAAAGCCCTACAACTCTTTTATGCCACCCAGAGCCCCGACACGCCGGCTTGGGCTAAACGCGTAATTTATGGTGCCTTGGCTTATTTAATTCTGCCAATTGATACCATTCCGGACTATCTGCCGGTGGTCGGCTTTACAGATGATTTAGGCGTGATTACCGCAGCCCTCACCACCGTGGCTAGCTATATTTCGCCAGAAATTAAGGCTAAATCCAAAGCGAAGATGGCGCAGTGGTTTGGCTAGGGGCGATTGCTAGCCAAAGTGTGAAATAATATCAAGTTCAAACAAAAAATTCAGTACCTGAGAGCACATCAAGCAATAACCTATGACGAGATTTAACGAGCTTTGGCAAACCGAGGCTGTTCGCCTCAAGGAGCAACACCACGGGCCGATGGATGATTCGGCCTATATTCATGCCCTGCGCGCTCAAACGCTCAGTCCTGAGCAAAAAGTCTTTCGTCGTGCCGACAAGCTCGCCCATGCCTCCGGTCTCAGTCAAGGCATTAGCAATTTTAAGCGTTATGCCAAGTATGCCTTTTTGCTGCTACTACTATTGGCGGTGATGAGCGGTATCGGCTTAGCTTATGCTGCGCTTGGTAGTCGCAGTAGCGAGGTGAATTTACTGAGCGCTTGGATTGCTATTTTAGGGATCCATCTGCTAAGCCTAATTATCTGGCTCATCTTTTTAGTACTTCCTAAACGCAGTGACAAAGACTACCCTCTGCTCGGTCAGGCTTGGCTCTGGCTCACCCAAAAACTCGCACGGGGACCTCATACCGGCCTCATCGCCAATGCCCTCCTCAGCTTAACTCGCCAACAACGAACGACGACTTGGCTGCTAGCAGCGGCCAGCCACTTAATTTGGCTGCTGATATTGACAACGGCCTTAGTTAGCCTATTTTTTCTACTATCGACCCGTCGTTATAGCTTTGTGTGGGAAACGACTATCCTCTCGCTAGCGACCTTAGAGCAAATCGCTCATGCCTTAAATTGGCTCCCTTCACGCTTGGGCTTTAGTTTACCGGATGTGGCTCAACTCATCTCGCCAGGAGCGACAGGCGATTCCGGCTTGCAGGCAGCTTGGTCGCACTGGCTAATAAATCAAGTCTTGATTTATGGTCTATTTTTACGCCTCATCGCTTTTACCACGAGCTTTTTTATCGCGCGCTATCGGCTTGCTCGCACCAATATCGATCTTAAGGCCTCCCCCTATGCGCCATTATTGGCACGTTTAGAGCCAGCAGCGGTCAGGCTAGGAGTGGATGCACCGGCACCGGCCGCGCCTACTGCGACCTTCGTTAAGGCACCACGTGATCTGTCAGGCAATGGCACACTACTGGTGGGGATTGAATTAGACCCCCACCAACCATGGCCGTTACTTGAGCTCAGTGATGCTGAGCAGGTGATTGATGGCGGTAATATTGAAAGCCGTGAACAACGCCATGCACTGTTAGCCGAGCTAGGACAAAGAACAAGCCCCTTAGCGCAAATTCTTTTTATTTGTGACGCCGCACAAACCCCCGATCGGAGTCATTTAAACCTGATTCAGACCATTGCCCAGTTTGCTCAAAGGCATTGGGTGCTGTTAATTAATCGTCATCAGCCATCACGCGATCAAAGCACGCTCTGGCGTAAAACACTGCTGGATGCGGGCATGGCAGCCGACGCCATACTGCCTGACAGCGAGGCGGCTCTTAAACTACTGACTAATAAACACTAGCAATGGATAAGCTTAAACCAGGCCTTAAGTCCAAAGCGGACTACCTAAAACTCGCCGTGGTCGGTCACACCAACACGGGTAAGACTTCGCTCTTACGCACTTTGCTACACGATGCTGATTTCGGCGAGGTGGCTAACGCCCCTGCCACCACACGTCATGTTGAGGGAGCCTTGTTACGATTAGGGGATTTAAAGCTCCAATGGTATGACACCCCCGGCATGGAGGACAGCATTGCCTTACTGGATTATTTAGATCAGCTACAACAGCAAAGCGGCAGCCGCTTAGACGGACCAGCCAGTATTGAACGCTTTTTAGACAGCCCTGAAAGCAGTGCTCGCTTTGAACAAGAGGCCCGCGTCTTACGCCAATTACTGCACTGTGACGCTGGCCTCTATGTGGTCGATGTACGCGAACCCGTGCGCTCAAAGCATCGTGATGAATTAGCCGTATTGGCCCGCTGCGGTCGCCCCCTTATCCCAGTCCTGAATTTTCTGCATAGCACGGACAATTACAGCGAGGATTGGAAATCCGTCCTCTCACGTCTGGGACTGCATTTACTGATTGAATTTGACACCGTGGCACCGGCCATTGACGGTGAACAGCAGCTTTATCAAAAGCTGGCGTTGGTGCTGGATGATTATCAGCAAATCTTAAACGATTTAGCCAAGGGAGCACAGCAGCGTCGCCAACAACGACGCCTGCAAGGTCAGGAGCTATTAGCGGAGATGCTCATCGATATCAGCGCCTTTAGACGCCAAAGCAGTACAGATGAAGATGAAAGCCTACGTGTGTGGGAAACCATGCAAGACGAGGTACGCCGGCGTGAACATCAATTTATACGTGACTTACTCAATCTTTATCGCTTTCATGAGAGCGATTATGAAGAGGATCGTTTACCCATTAGTGGTGAGCGTTGGGAAAGTGACTTATTCAGCAGCGAAGCCCTGATGGATATGGGCATTCGAGTAGGTAAAGGCTTTGCTGCAGGCGCCATGGCGGGCGCTACCGTCGATATCATCACTGGTGGTTTGAGCTTAGGCGCTGGCACCCTGGTTGGTGGTATTGTCGGCGGACTCTGGCAAGGTGCTGAAAAAGTTGGTAATCGCCTCTTAGGCATGCTGCAAGGATATCGTGAGCTGACCGTTGACGATCCGGTGCTGCGGCTTTTAGCAATACGCGGACTGAGCTTACTCGACGCCCTAGATCGTCGCGGTCATGCCGCACAAGATCGTATACAACGCAGTGCCAATAGCTATAAGTCTTGGCAAGAGGAGGCGCTACCAGCACCCCTTAAAAATGCTCGCTCACATCCAGAGTGGTCAGCGCTTAATAAGGAGTTTAAAGGTAGTCGCGCTCGAGATGAAGAGCTGCGGCGCTTAAGCGAGGAACTTAAGGGCTAAAGCCCTATAAAATCACGGGTTCATTAGCTAACACATCATTGCCCTCAGGCTTAGGCTCAGTCTCAGGGCAAGCAAGATTGAGAATATCGCCAATTTGCTGCACAGCAGCCTGTAACCCCTCGCAGAATCGCTTCTCTTTGAATGACGCCGCCAAAGCTGCGCTGACCTCAACCCAGCGTTCATGGGCCACCGCTATCCCCCGATCAGCAATAATTTCAATCGCCTGTCGGTCCAAGGATAAATACAAGAGCACACCTGTATTTAGAGGCGTATCCCAAACACGCAAACGACCATACACCTCTAACGCTCGATCGCGGCTTGAATCCACATGACTGGGAAAATTACGCTCAATCGCCACCACCAACTCGGCCTGATGTTGAGCTTCACTGGCAGCAATACGCTCAGATAAATCGCTTAAAAAGGCTTTGGTAAAATAGCGCCGCCCAAGATATTGCCCCTTAAGCGTGTCAATGCCAATTAATTTTGTGAATTTATTACCAGCCACCTGAAGCACCTCCACCACCGCTGGAGCCACCGCCCCCGCCACCAAAACCTCCGCCGAAGCCGCCTCCGAAGCCACCGCCACCAAAGCCGCCGAAACCGCCGGGCCAATTATCCCGACCGCGGCTGCGTCGTCCTCGTGCGCCACCCTTGGCCGCTTGACGACTCGCTTCCTCAATCAAACCCGAACGGAAAAAAGACTTGGCAATCAAATTCCACACGACGGCAAAAATTGCTGCAACAATCGCTGCCACAATAGAGCCGGTGACCGACAGCATAAACACACCGCCGACAATAGGCGCTAACCAAATCGGCCAGAATAAAATAAAAATCGCAAAGAACAGTAGGAACTCAATGGGGATACCATCTAAACCTAAAAAGGGTGAATCCTCTGCTTGCTTAACCTCAGGCAATTCCTCTCCCTCAATTAATAAGCTCAATTGATCCACGGCTTTTGTGATCCCGTCATAATAATCACCCTCCCGAAAGGCGGGCGCCATATCTCGATTAATTATATAAGAGGCCTGTACATCCGTAATCGCACCTTCTAAGCCATAGCCCGTCTCAATACGCATACGGCGATCGTCTTTAGCAATCAGCACCAATACACCGTCATCGATTTTGGCGCGACCAATACGCCACTCATCAAACACACGTCGGGCGTAGCTCTCAACTGTGTCGTCTGGGGCCACTGTCGGTACTAGCAAGACCATGATTTGCGACCCCCTGTCACGCTCCAATTGCGCAAGACGCTGATTCAACTCGCTTTGTTGCGCTGCTGTTAAGGTGCCGCTCACATCCACCACGTAGTTCGTCAACGGCGGCACCGGCACCTCAGCTCGCACCGGCGACAACCATAGCACTAGCGCTAAGCAGCTTGTGCAAAGCCACAGCAAGCCCAACGCCGAACGACTTAAAAACAAGTTAAGCAGCCTCATACGCCACCCCTACTACCCTAGTTAGCAGGCGCAGTTTGAGGCCTATCAAAACGGATAGTCGGTCGTTGCATAATGCTGTCTTGATTATCTACACCAAAGTTAGGCAACACCTTGTAGCCGAAAATTTTTGCTGTAATTAAGGTTGGGAACTGGCGGATATAGGTATTAAAGCCTTGAACCTCACGAATATAACGACCACGGGCGGTCGCAATTCGGTTTTCAGTACCCTCTAACTGAATATTTAAATCTCTAAATAAACCATCCGACTTCAGCTCTGGATAGTTTTCTGACACTGCAATTAAACGGGATAAGGCAGAGCCTAACTGCGCCTGCGCGGCTTGGAACTGAGCCATTTCCTCTTCGGTCGGTAAACGATCGGGCGAGACATTAATCGAACCCACACGACTTCTGGCCTCAGTTACTTCTTTTAACAGATCACGCTCATGCACCATATAGGCATTAACACTTTCAACCAACTGCGGCACTAAATCGGCACGACGTTGATACTGGTTTAGCGTCTCTGACCAAGCCGCCTTAACACCCTCATCCAGACGCTGAATCTCGTTATAACCGCAACCGGCTAAGAAACTCGCAACCAAGGCGACAACAAAGACTCGAAAAAATTGACGCATAATAGACTCACTCTAATTAATTAAAACTTAAGCTATTTTATCGGGCGTAGAAAAATTACACCACTCTTAAAGATAACTGATTGTAACCGCAGCAACAGCATATAATCCCCTACTAGCACGGATAAACCGTGCCCTTTCTTGGTCTGCGCTATTGTTATGTTACTTTCTGTCTGGTTGACGTTATTTTTTGCCGCTTGGGCTATTTCACTTTCTCCGGGACCCGGTGCTGTTGCCTCCATGGCGGCTGGCTTACGCTATGGCATGTGGCCAGGCTCCGCCTTGGTGATTGGCTTGATCGGCGGGTACAGCGTACAATTTATTATCAGTATTATCGGCGTGGCGGCCATGATTAAAACCTCCATGCTGCTCTTTACCGTGATTAAGTGGGTTGGTGTCACCTATTTAGTTTACCTAGGGGTCAAGCAATATCGCTCGCCCGTCAGTATGGTGCGAGTCGATGTTAGCAAGATGCCTGCATCAACCGCAGGCAAGCTCTTTTTACAAGGTTTTTTAGTCGATATTACTAACCCCAAAGCAGCGATTTTTTTACTGGCCGTGATTCCGCAATTTGTTGATACAAGCAAGCCCTTACTCATCCAATATGTGATTATCTGGTTTACGCTCTGCGCCGTGGACTTAGTGATTATGCTGGGCTATGCAGCACTTGCGGCCAATCTAGTCAAATTCTTAAAAAACCCACACACCACCGCTAAAATTAATAAAATCTTCGGCCTATGCTTTATTCTAGCGGCATTAACCATGGCCTTTATGAGCGTATAATCATCATTTAGCTCATGCTACAATTCATTCAATTTATTTAAGGCTGAAAAGTTAACACAAAGCATGTCAAGCAACAGTAAAATTTCCCAAGAGGTCGCCAGACGGCGCACTTTTGCTATTATTTCTCACCCCGATGCGGGTAAAACCACGCTCACCGAAAAGCTCTTACTCTTTGCCGGTGCAATTCAAATCGCCGGTAGCGTAAAAGCGCGCAAAGCAGAGCGTCACGCCTCCTCCGACTGGATGGAGATTGAAAAGCAACGCGGTATTTCCGTCGCCTCCTCCGTGATGCAAATGGAGTACAGGGATTGTGTGATTAATCTTTTGGACACACCGGGACACCAAGACTTCTCCGAGGATACCTACCGCGTCTTAACCGCAGTGGATGCGGCAGTCATGGTGGTGGATGCGGCTAATGGTATTGAGCCGCAAACGGAGCGCTTATTAAAAGTCTGTCGCGCCCGTAATACACCCATTTTGACCTTTATTAATAAGCTCGACCGTGAGGTACGGGAACCACTTGAGCTGATCGGTGAGATTGAATCCCATTTGGAAATGGATTGTATTCCCTTTACTTGGCCTGTGGGCATGGGGCGTCAATTCAGCGGCATTTATGATTTGACCAAGGATCAGATGCGCATGTTTAACCGTGCCAATCCGTCCAAAAGCGGCAGTGCAGAGGATGAATTTATTCCCGACTTAAGCAATCCGCTATTGACTGAGCGTTGCCCAGATACCATTGGCAAAGCACGCGAAGAAATTGAGTTAATTCAACTCGCGACGCCAGATTTTGATCATGCCGCCTTCTTAGACGCAAAGCAAACACCCGTTTTCTTCGGCTCTGCAGTGTATAACTTTGGTGTCCAAGAATTACTCGATGCCTTAGTAGAATACGCACCGCCGCCGGGTGCCCGTGAGGCCATTGAGCGTACGATTGAGCCTTCCGAGCCTAAGTTTACTGGTGTGGTCTTTAAGGTGCAGGCCAATATGGACCCAGCGCACCGTGACCGCGTAGCCTTTGTGCGTGTCAGTTCTGGTAGATTCGAGCGTGGTATGCGTTTACGCGTTGCGCGTACGGGCAAAGACATTCGTCCAAACAACCCCGTCTCATTTTTATCACAACGGCGTGACTTAGTGGATGAGGCCTATGCCGGCGATGTGATTGGCATACCAAACCACGGCGTATTACACCTTGGTGATGTGTTGACCGAGGGTGAAAAGCTACACTTTACCGGATTACCTTTTTTTGCGCCTGAACTTTTTCAGACGGTTGAGGTCAAAGATCCACTCCGTAGCAAGCAGCTGCATACCGGCCTGACGCAATTAGGTGAGGAGGGCGCCATTCAGGTATTTAAACCGCAAATTGCGGGTGGTACTTTATTACTGGGTGCAGTGGGTCAATTGCAGTTTGAAGTAGTCGCCCATCGGCTTAAGACTGAATACGGGGTAGATGCGATTTTAGGACCCTCCCGCTACAATTTGGCCCGCTGGGTGACGAGTTCCAATCCACAGGCCTTACGTAAATTTTTAGATGCGAATATTTCCAATATCGCCTACGATGTGGTGGATGCGCCAGCCTTTTTGGTCAGTTCACAGGCTCAGCTTAGGGTAGCGCAGGAGCTCCATCCCGATATACAATTCCATGTAATGCGTGAGCAAGGCGGTCAGATTTTTGCTGAAAGTCACTAATTAACCTTAGGGGAGCACCCTATTTATTATGTCTTGGCGTTTATTAATTTTTACAGTGATTGTGTTAGCCGGTATTGCAACCGCCTTAGGCTTGCAAGCAGGTGACTATTTAACCGATCGAGTGCCTGTACAGGCCAATATTCCTAATGTCACCGAGCTTGACCCGCCGGCCGAATACGATGCTCAGGGTAATTTATTGATACCGCAGCCTATGCAGCCCTTATTAGACGGCACCCAGGGCTTAGCGGCCGCCAAGCCAGAGGTTGATTGGAAAGTGAAGAAAGACAGCTTAGCAACCACCCTCAAAAATGAGGAAAAAAGTGCCATGTACGCTGAAGAGAATCAGCGCTTAAGCGGTGTCGTCACACAAGGCACCACTGGCGGCAGCCAAAGCTTCCAACCTATCCGTCGACAGGACACCGCACCGGTTAATAGCGGCGATCAGGCATGGGTCGCCTCCTTTAATCGTGCCATGGCGCACTGCCGCACCCTGGGTTTTGACGAGCGTCCTGCATGTATCAGCCGTATTCGTAATCAATACTGTGGCCCCAATAGGGCCTGGGGCAAGGTTGCGGATTGCCCAGCGCGCTAAATCCATACGCTGGTGAGGTAGGCCAAAAATCGTTAAAATAAGCTTTCCATTGAATTAAACGAGCAATTGAGAACCTACCATGATGCCGAAACGAGCCGACTACAAACGCGATATCAAGCTTATTGACAGCACCCTTTTTAACTTAATCAAAGGCCGCTTATTTGCCCTAATCGCCGTGACAGTACTGGTCTTAGCCCTAGTGTATTGGGTCGCACAAAAGATATTAAGCTTCGGTCGCGGCCTAAACTATGACTTTTTAAATGGCTCGGCCATCGAGATGGTGGTGGAATACGTCGAAAAGTACGATATGTATTTTTGGTGGGCACTTGTTATTATCTTAGCCCTACTGGTGTTGTCTTTTCTCAACAACCTAATCCAGCAACAGCTCAATCATCACGCTCAAAGCCATGTGCCGATGCCTGCGGCAAGAAACCTACTCAGCCACTTATCCCCCATGAGCCTAGAGGTACTGGCTTGGGTCTGGGCGGATCGACGTGAACCACTTAAAATCGAGCAAATTAAGCAATTAAGTCGCGAGCTTAGACAGGGTCGCTTTAAGTATATCGAAGACGCCCGTGCCCAAGAGCAGCTGCTCAATCAGCATCTCTATGGCACTGCAGCCACGAACGAGCCGCTGATAGAGGAGCCGACAGTGCGAGTAGCGCCGGTGACGACTGATGCGACCGTCCCCACAGCACCGGTAGCGCCAGCACCTCAAAACGATAGCAGTAAGCTTAGCGAAAACGCCACACATCCTGCTGAAAAAGACATCATTATTGTGAATGATGCGCCTAAAGCTTGATTAATTAGTTTAGGCATGATAGAAGTAATACTTATGGATATTCTAAAGGAACCCTTCGCTGTAAATTTTGCAAGCTCAGTTGATGGCCCACAGGCCTCAGCTCAGTCGGTGTTTCCTGCTGCGTCTAGCCACGCATTTCAAGACTCTACTTCTATCTCTACATTGCAAAGCGCTGCACTCCTCGCTTTACTCCTCTTATTGATCGGTTGCCTAGCCTAGAGCCTTGGTGGTGCTATGCAGCCGACCCGTTGAGCCACCCAAATGACTCCCTCGAGTGGAGTGCGCTTTAGCAGTTTTTTATATCGTTTTTTTCTTAAGACCAGCCATTGATAGTTAAGGCTACTAGCCATATTGAGCAAAAAATAGGTGTCACCATGTTATCGAATCCAGCGACTAAATACATTCCTTTCAAACCCTTTGCACGTGACTTCTCCGAGCGCACGTGGCCTTCTAAACAAATTAGCAAGCCACCGATTTGGATGAGTACCGACTTACGTGATGGTAACCAAGCGCTTATTGAGCCGATGAGTATTGAACGTAAATTACACTTCTTTAAGCACCTAGTGCAAATCGGTTTTAAAGAAATTGAAGTGGGTTTCCCATCGGCTTCGCAAACAGATTTTGATTTTGTACGCCATTTGGTTGAAAACGATCTGATCCCCGATGATGTGACGATCATTGTCTTAACACAAGCACGTCAGGATTTAATCGCCCGTACCGCTGAGTCTTGTGCCGGCGCTAAAAACGCCATGATCCACATGTATAACGCATGTGCACCCGCTTTCCGTAAGATTGTCTTCAACATGAGCAAAGAGGAAGTGCGTGAGTTTGCGGTTGCCGGTACCAAAATGGTCATGGCTGAGCAAGCCAAATATCCTGAGATTAATTGGCGTTTTGAGTACTCACCGGAAGTCTTCTCTACCACCGAGCCGGAATTAGCGGTTGAGGTGTGTAATGCAGTGGCCGAGACCTACGGCGCCAGCGTCGACAAAAAAATTGTCTTTAACTTACCTGCCACCATTGAAGCCACCACACCCAATCTTTACGCAGATCAAATCGAATACTTCTGCAATCATATTAAGCAGCGTGAAGCGTGTATTGTCAGCGTACACCCGCATAACGACCGTGGCACTGCCGTAGCTGCCGCCGAATTAGCCTTGATGGCCGGCGCCGATCGAGTGGAAGGCTGCTTATTTGGTAATGGTGAGCGCACGGGTAATGTCTGCCTCGTGACCTTAGCCATTAACCTATATACTCAAGGCATTCACCCAGGCTTGGACTTTTCTGATATTGACGCAGTACGTCGCACCGCCGAATATTGCAACCAGTTACCAATTCACCCACGTCACCCTTGGGCCGGCGATCTTGTGTTTACCGCTTTCTCTGGTTCACACCAAGACGCGATTAAAAAAGGCTTTGCCGTACAAAAGGCAGATGAGCCGTGGGAGGTGCCTTATTTACCGATTGACCCTGCCGACTTGGGCCGTAGTTATGATGCCGTGATTCGTGTGAATAGCCAATCCGGCAAAGGCGGTGTGGCCTACCTACTAGAGGAAGAGCATGGATTAAGCTTGCCGCGTCGCTTACAAATCGAATTCAGCCGTGCAATTAAACGGGTCACGGATGAAACTGGTAAAGAGGTGGATGCCCAGATGGTTTATCAGATTTTTGAGGCGGAATACTTAACCCAAACATCGCCTTGGACCCTGATTGAACATCAGATTACCAGCCATCCTAATGGTGAGGAAAACGAGCGCTTCTCGGTGGTAGTACGGATGAAGTATCACGATGAGGAAAAAGTCCTTAAGGGCAAAGGCAATGGCGCCATTTCCGCCTTTATCAATGCCTTAAATATGCCAATTGAGTTTATGGACTACGCGGAGCATGCCATCGGTAGCGGTGAAAATACCAAAGCGGCTAGTTATGTGGAACTACGTTTAGATGGTTCACAATCCGGCTATGGCGTTGCCCTACATAAAGATATTGTGACCTCATCCTTCCTAGCCGTTGTCAGTGCCATTAACCGCCACTTACAAAACCTTAGTACTGAGACCGCAGCAGAGGCTGAGACGGCAACCGCCTAATCAGCTAAAACGCTAAATAGTACCAACCGCCTTCGCAGCATGATGCAAGGCGGTTTTTGCTTACTCAGCATCAAACATTACCACGCGCTACCACCGCTCCACACCACATCATCACCATGCTGTTGTGCGCTTTCAAACATCTTCAAGAGCGGATAAGCGCGCTGACTAAGATTCACCCCTTCAATTAAGGGATGCTTAGCCTCAAGATTTTCCTTATCGCGCTGCTCTACTTCCTGGTCGTGGACGGCATAGCTGTGCAAATCCTTATGGCTATCTTCATCAATGGCTTGACGCAAATTGGCAATTGCCTCTGTTAGTTGCTCAGCGGTAAACACACCCTGCGCCGGCATCGTATCGCCATAATCACGTCCAGCCGCCTTTAACACCGCCAGGGCATGCTTAGCCAACATCATCACCTCACCGCTATTTTTAGATTTAAAAGTAATTAACATAGACTGCTCCTCGTTGAAAAAATCAAAAAAGCCATAGGACAAATTTAGCCTACTCTGCACTTATAAGTGTGACTTTCTATCACAATTAGTTATTTCCTTAATTGATTAGAGAATGGCTATGAAAACGCTTATTACTTCTGTTGTTGCCGTTTTAATCGCGTGCAGTGCTGCCACCCAGCTACCGCTAGCCCAAGCACAGAGTAGCAGCGCCACCTCCAGCGCCCCACCCTGCACGGCTCAAAGCGCTGGTAACCCATGCTACGGCACTGGTAGCAATGTCACGCTGGACAAATCCGCCGCTAATCCGGTTAATTTAAGCAATGGCAATAAATTCCAAGAGGAGAGAGACTATTTCGGCGCTGCCACCCATTCTGGCTTGGAGTTTTTCCGTTATTATAATTCCACCCAATTAACACCTTCTTTTATCGGTCAGGGCTGGCGTCACTCCTATGAGCGTCAATTATATCTACAAGGCAGGCGACCGCAAATCCTGCTAGATGACAGTACCCGCATTAGCTTTGAAGCCTTTGAGGGGGATGTTGCCCGATCACCTAATAATGAGTTCGGCAGCCTAACTAGAATCACTTCGGCTTCCATTATGGAGCGCCTAAACGCAGCGGGCAACATTCCCACGGAAGATAAAAAGCCACTCAGTGAGTATTTTTCAAATCAATTTCTGGCCTCGCTGCGGGGCGATTTATGGCTTTGGCAGTACCCCTCCGGTGCGATTGATATTTTTAATGGCCAGGGTCGTTTAATCGTCAGTCAAATGCCTGCCGCAGAGGCTGTGTTTATTGAGCGTGAGACCAGGGCCGGCCCTACGCAAGACGCAATTCTCTTCGTACAAAACCGCAGCCATCAAGGCATGAGCTTTGAGTATCAAACATGGGGTCAGCACGCTCGCATTTCCCATATTAAGACACCGAGTGGACGGATTGAGTTTGAGTACGATGTGCCTGTGGATAAAGAGGCCCCTCGACTACTGAGCGCTCTGCTGCCGGATGGCGCCCGCATCAACTATCAATACCAAGCCAACGCCACCGGCTTCGATGAGCAGCTTTCACCCTATTTATTAAGACGAGCTACGCATTTCCAGCAGGAACAATCCAAGCCCTATCGTGATATCTCATGGCGCTATAACTCACACCATCAGGCCGTTGAGGTGCACTTCCATCAGCATGAGGAGTTAAGTCATCCACTCAGCATGCGCTTTAACTATATCAAAGTCCCTCAGTTTAACGGCGACACCGGGCTCACAGAGGTCAGACAGTTTATACCCCAGCCTGATATCGATCAGCGCTCTGCCGATAGTGCTCTCCAGCCGGCAGCTGAGTCCACCACGGCTGGCACGCTGAGTCGTTTTCACAGCACCATGTTAGGGAGCCAATACCTTTTAACCAAGGCTGAGGGTGCACCATGCTTTAAATGCCCCGCCCCCGGTACGACTATTCAATACAATGAGGCCGGCTATATCACCGCCGTCAATCATATCAAGCTTAAGCGCCATGCCACAGATAATCACATCGAAAGCATTGAGGTAGCGCATCGTGGTTGGCCCGGCCTCAAGATTTTCTACGATAAAGACGCTAAGCCCTATGCATGGAGCAGTTTATATACGGGTAAGACCTTTTATGAAATCGATCCCGACACCTTGTACCCTAAGTACAAGAACTATGCGAATGGTACGCATTTTTTGATGAGAAAAACTCAGCACTACCAACGCAATGGCATTGCCATTAACTACGGTCGCTTGTTAGGCTCTATACATTTCGACACTCGCCGCAATTTTATCAATAAGCCCCTTGCTTCTAACTTTTCATTAGAGGGCGAGGGGGATCATAAATCACTCTCGATTAAAAAGTTCACACAACAGATTCAGCACCGCAACATACGCAAATGGAGCAGTCGCACTTCAAGTATGCTTGTCGATCTGTTTAATGTGCATCAACAAGACCGAATTGTTGAGCATTCCCTACCAGAACAAGGCACATTGTATTACCACTATGATAAAGCGCATGAACTCAGCGCCATTTACTGGCAAGCCGTGGATGCCGAGCCCCAACAAGCACCCAAATTACTCTATCAACGCTTAGGTACACATCAGCGCCAATACGGTAATCAACTGATCAGCCAGGCGCGTCCCAACCCCTCTTTTAGCAATAACAGCGTGCGCTTAGAGCTACTTAAAGCGGGTGAGTCTAGCCCCTATTGGCGAGAAATTCGCTATTACCGTGATAATGGCTTACTAGCTGCCGAGCATCATTTATCGGATGCGTTAAAGATCAATAAATATACCCAATTTGAATTTAATCAGCTTGGCCAACTAATGCGTTCGGACACACAACAAGAAACTTCACAAGGCCTTGAAAGCAAAACCAATTTTTATGCGTGGCAAGCCGGCGGGATGGCCTATGCTCGTCAACAACTACACACGCGCAAGGAGGGAGAGCAACAAAGCCAACAGCAGGCCTTATTTATAAAAAACATTAAACGAGATCGCGCTGGCTTTATACAGCAAATGGATGATCTACGGCTCATTTATGATGAGAGCAATTTACTTAAGGAGGTTCACAAGGGTCAAGACATACTAGCTAGCTATGAGTATGACGGCTTAAATCAGCGTATCCGCAAAACAACCCCACAAGGTGAAACCCAATACTACTATTTAAATCAGCAATTAGTCGCTGAAGCTTTTTTACCCGCGGCCAAGGCCGATAAAAAAATCTACAACTCGTGGGGAGATAAACCCTATCTTAGCCGGCGCTACATTTATGACGGACACTTGCCAGTCGCATTGATTGATTACAGCGATCCAAACAAAACACAAATCTACTATATCCATAGCGATGGTAGCGGGCAACCGTTTTTAGTCACGGATGAACATCAACAAACGGTTTGGCTTGCGGATAATGAAGCCTTTGGTAAAAGTCAGCCCATCATCGAAAAGATTGAATTTAATTTACGCCTACCGGGTCAATACTATGATGCAGAAACTGGCTTACATCAAAATATCTATAGAAATTATGATCCTGAGCTCGGTCACTACCTAGAGCCTGATCCTTTAGGCCCCGTTGCTACCAACGATGCCTATGGTTATGCCAATCAAAACCCACGTCAATGGATTGACCCCTTGGGCTTACTGATGTTTGTGTTTGACGGCACTACCAACACCCCAAGCTCACAAACTAATGCCTATAAACTTGGTCAACTCTATGATGACGGTCCGGTACACTACATTGAGGGGCTAGGCACAGAAGAGGCGAATCTCAAGGTGTATCAGTTTATGCATGCCTTCCTGGATGATATGGCCAAAACGCATACAGCAAACTATCACCCCAGCGTGAGATCATTCAAAGCGCGGCAACTGCTTGAGTGGAAAGTACCGCACCGAATACCTGGCACCACCAAGGATATGCTCTTAGGTTCAATGGCCCCTTATGTACTGAATATGCAATGGATGCGATTAGTTGATGCAATCGCCAGAATCGCTCAAAAAGGTCCCTTAATCGATAACTTTATTAATATTGATTTATCCGGTTTCTCAAGAGGCGCAGCCCTAGCCAGTATTTTTGCCAATAAAATTGCCGAATACACCAAAGATAGTTACTTTAATTACACGGCCAAATGGCGTCCTAGCGGACGGCAACAAGTACAAGCATGTCTCAATTTACGATTTGTAGGCTTATTTGATACAGTGCATCAATTTGGTGCCTTGGGCTTTTCCAATAGTAACTACAACTTTACTGTGTCCCCGGCCTGGCAACTTTATGCGCATGCAGTAGCAATGAATGAGCATAGAATGATATTTCCGCTGACCTCATTTCATAATGACAACGCTGACAATGTGATGGAGCAGGGTTTTTTAGGTGTGCACTCGGACATTGGAGGCGCGCTCTATGAAAGCGATCTCACTGCATTCGGCAATGACAAACCGGGTACCTATGGTGACCTATCCAATATCCCTTTAAACTGGGTTTACGATATGGCAAAAGAAAAGGCAAAAGTAAAACTAAAAGACTTAGACGCCCTTACTCAATGGCGCCTGGATACGATACAAAACCCACTTACCCATATGAGCGATACCTTCGAGTATTCGCTATCGCAAAGAAGATGGCGCATTGTTGATAGAGAAGTGATTTCTGATACTGGCGGCTTTTTAGGTCATCAACGCAGTCAACCACATATCGGCGGTCGGGTGAGATTGGAACACAACCAAGCACTTGAGTTTTTATTTGACCCCTTGCATGAGTATGCGATGATCTTTCCCGACAATGCGCGTATCATCGCCAAAGTCAAAGCGCGCCAATACCTGAGCTTTTTAGAGGAGGCCATAGGTTGGAAGTCTTCACTCAAAGTCATCGAGCCATAAGCGTTCAGGTAGCCCTTCATGCTATCATTACACATTGATTTTTATACGATAATTGTTTAACCCTTATTTATTGTTTGTAGCACTGCCTATTGTGGTCGGTGCTACAGGTAGAGATTTCTATGCTCCCAGAGCTTCAACACAAACTAAGTCATATCATCCGAGAAACGGTTAATCAACTGGTGCCAGACAATCAAGCGCAAATCAAGCTTGAGCGTCCTAAGCAAGCGGAGCACGGCGATATTGCCACTAATATTGCCATGCAATTAGCCAAATCAGCTAAGCGTAACCCGCGCGAATTAGCGCAAGCAATATGTGATGCCTTAATCGCTCACCCTGAAGCGCAAGCCATACTCGCCAGTGCAGAGATTGCTGGTCCAGGCTTTATCAACTTTAGACTTAAGCCAGAAACACTGTGGGCGGTGATTCCAACGATCCAAGCACAAAAGGAGCACTACGGCCATTCTCAAAACCAAGCCGGGCAAAAGGTGATGGTTGAGTTCGTTTCTGCTAACCCGACTGGCCCCTTACACGTTGGCCATGCACGTCAGGCAGCCTTGGGTGATTGTATTTGTCGCTTATTTACGGCCAATGGTGCCACGGTGCACCGTGAGTTCTACTATAACGACGCCGGCAACCAGATTAATGCGCTCGCCCTTAGCGTACAAGCCCGTGCCCGTGGTATTGAGCCGGAGGATGAACGCTATCCTGAGGACGGTTATCGCGGTGATTATATTGTCGATATTGCCAATGATTTTATCGCCAAAAAAACAGTAAGCGCCGACGCTAAGGAGGTGACAGCGGGTGGTGATGTAGACGATCTAGACGATATCCGCCGTTTTGCCGTGGCTTATTTGCGCCGTGAGCAAGATCTTGATTTACAAGCTTTTAATCTATTTTTTGATGAGTACTACCTAGAGAGTTCACTCTACACCGAGGGCAAGGTAGAGCAAACGGTCAAAACTCTCACGGAAAATGGCTTTGTCTATGAAAAAGACGGCGCCCTTTGGTTAAAAACCACCGAACTTGGCACTGGTGATGATAAAGATCGGGTAATGCGTAAATCTGATGGCTCTTACACCTACTTCCTACCGGATGTCGCCTATCACCGCAGTAAGTGGGAACGTGGTTACAAGCAAGCAATTAACGTTCAGGGTAGCGATCATCACGGCACCGTTGCCCGCGTGCGAGCAGGTTTACAAGGCTTAAAGTTGGATATTCCCAAGGACTACCCAGCCTATATTCTCCATAAGATGGTGCGCGTAATGCGTGGCGGCGAAGAGGTCAAAATCTCCAAACGTGCTGGTAGTTACGTGACCATGCGTGATCTTATTGATTGGGTGGGTCAGGATGCGGTGCGTTTCTTCCTGATCCAACGACGCGCCGATACGGAGTTTACCTTTGATATTGATCTGGCCCTATCCAAAAATGAGGAAAATCCTGTTTTCTACGTACAATACGCCCATGCTCGTATTTGTAAGCTCTTGCGTGATAGTGCGGAGCTAACACCTCATTTAGCAGAGGCTGATCTCAGTCACTTAACCGCCCCCAGTGAAATAACGCTCTTAAAGCGCTTGGCTGAACTACCTAATCTAGTCGAAATGGCCGCTCGTGAGTTAGCACCGCACCATCTCGTCTTCTGGTTAATTGATTGTGCCGCTGATTTTCACGCCTGGTATAATGCCGAACGGATCATGGTTGAGGATCAAGCACTCAAACTGGCTCGTTTAAGTTTAGCTGATGCCACACGTCAAGTAATTGCTAATGGCTTGGACTTACTCGGTGTCAGCGCCCCCGAGCAAATGTAGTTTAGGATTATCGTACGATTCATTATGGCAGCACCTCGTAAACGCACCGCAAGAAAAACCACGACTGCACGTAGCCGTGCCTCAACGACTTCGGGACGTAGTAGCACCTCCTTTATCGCCATGGGCATGATTGCGGGCTTGGCTGTTGCCATCTTGTTTTATGCGATTTTTATTCGTCAAGATGCGAATTTATCCAAGGGTAGCACGCCCAATTATGCCCATACGCCGAATCAACCGCATATATTGAATCCGCTACCGCCTAAACCGCGTGAGACTGAAGCAAATGTAGCCACCGACAGCAAGCCGAGTAGCCCTGCACCCGTGAGCGAGCCTAACACAACAACGCCTCGCCTCAGTACCACAAGCCCTACACCTAGCCCTGAGGTAGCGCCGACACCAGAACTCGCTACTAAGCGCACAGCTGAACCGGTCATCGCGCCTAGCAAGCCAGCACCTGAGCGCCCCGCTGTGACCACTGCCCCGGCACCTAAAGCGCCTAGCAAAGCGCCTACTGAGACTAAAGCGCCACAGCCACGGCTGACAGAAGACCCTATCGGCAACTTGATTGCACAACATGAGCGCCCTTCGAAGTCGGCTTCCCCTAGTGCGTCCAAAGCCGCTCCTAGCAAGTCCAAAGAAGACGCAGATCATCTTGGTGCGCTACTTAAAACCATGCCTGCAGAGAGCAGCACCAGCGCCCGTACTGTCACTGCCGCCGCAGCCACTAAGCCAGCGGCGAGCACGCCTGAGTCCAAACTTAGTTTAAACCCCGTGCCCACAGAGCAGCGTCCTTTTTACCTACAAACAGCAGCCTATGCCTCGGAAAATGAGGCCGATGCGGTGCGTGCGGAGTTGCTCTTATTAGGCCATAGCAGCGCTTCGGTGCATAAAGCCTTAGTCAATAATAAAACGGTTTATCGTGTGCGCATTGGCCCCTACACCACCAGTAGCGCCTTAAATCAAAGCCAAAAAGCACTACAAGCGACGAAGTTAAAACTTCATCCCGTGCAGTAAAGGAACTTTTAACGGCCCTAAGAGTCATTAGCTTTACTGAATAAAACCCGTGAATTAACATATCCTGAGGATTGAGTTAACGATGATCAAATTATCCAATACCCTTTTAGTCTCTGCCTTATTAAGCGCAAGCTTAGCAGCACCCGCCGCATTGGCTCAACAGGATCCCTCCTACGTGACTTTTTCAAAGCCTTTAGCAACGACGAGCGCTGAGCAAGCTGAGGTACTGGATTTTTTCTCTTATACCTGCAGCCATTGTGCGGCGATTGCACCGATGATGCAGGATTGGGAAAAAAATCTTGATGACAAAGCCGTGATGCTACATGTACCTGTGGCGTTTAATGCCGCCATGGAGCCCACGCAGAAGTTTTACTACGCCATTGAAGCCTTGGGACGCTTAGATCTACATTTACCGCTTTTTGACGCTATTCATAAGGAGCGTCAGCGTATTTTTACCGAAGAGGCCTTAATTGATTGGGCGGTTAAGCAAGGCATTGAAAAAGAGGCCATTAGCTCAGCCATGAGCTCTTTCAGTGTTGCTCATAAAGCACGTAATGCGCGCAAACTCACTGAGAGCTACGGTGTTCAGGGTACCCCCTCCATTGGTATTGATGGTCGCTATTTAACCTCCCCTTCCATGACCGGCACCTATGAAAGTAGTATCCAAAAAGCGCAAGAACTACTTGCTAAGGTACTGGCAGAGAAGTAATTACTATCCCTTTCTTCCTCAATCCACACGCTTAAAGGGCTCCATCCTATGACGACGATAGCCCTTTAAGCTTCAATACATTCCGCTCCGAGCAAAACTAAGCGCCAAAGGCCTTGTCATAAGCCTGCTGTAGATCAGCAATCAAATCTTCCACCGCCTCTAAGCCCACATGCAATCGAATCAACTGATGCTCCCCCGTGTGCAACGCCTCGGTGGCATAGGAATGATGTGCGATGCCTTGAGGACGCACCCATTGCACCAAGCTCTCAAAGCCGCCCCATGAGTAACCAATATAGAAGATCGCTAATGCATCCACAAAGGCTCGCGCCTGCTCACGACTCCCTTTAAACGCTACCGACAATAAACCATTAGAACCCTTGCAGTCGCGTTGCCATAGCGCATGATGCTTATCAGCCGGATAGGCGGGGTGATAAATTGCGACGGTCGCATCCAATGAGCTTAAAAACTCGCACACCTTAAGTGCATTGGCGGCATGCTGCTGCATACGAATGGGCATGGTACGCACGCCACGAATAGCTAACCACGCATCATCGGCACTAATGGAGTAACCCAAGGCATATTGGTTGCGATCAATGCGTGCGCCAAGCTCGGCACCTTTAACCACCACTGCGCCTAGCATTAAATCTGAATGACCGCCGATGTATTTGGTACCGGCAATAATAGAAATATCTGCGCCCAATTCCAAAGGCGTATAAATCAAGCCGCTACCCCAGGTATTGTCTACCACAAAGATCAGCTTATGCTTTTTAGCAATCTCAGATAAAGCACGAAAATCCAACATTTCCAATAATAATGAGCCAGGGGATTCGGCGTATAAAACCTTGGTATCGGGCGTAATGGCCGCCTCTAAAGCCGCATAATCATGACCGCCTACATAGGTGCTGCGGATACCCATGCGCTGCAGAATCGTCTCGTCTAGCGAACGCACTGGACCATAGACATTATCCGTACACACCATATGATCGCCTTGACTAAGCAAGGACAACAAGGTCATGCTAATCGCCCCCACACCGGAGGAAGCCAAAAAGCAACGATCGCCATTTTCCAACGCAAGGAAAATCTGCTCTAATTCGGCATGCGTCTGCAAACCCATGCGACCGTAGCTCATCGCTCGCTCACCTTGCGCTCTTAAAGACTCCGTCCGCTCTAGCTGTTCCAAGCTGTGGAAGCGCACCGTGCTGGTACGTATCGACGGCGTCGCCACAGCGGCAACCGGGTGCTCGGCATCACAAGGCAGGGTACCCAGATGCTGCAAACGAGTGACTAAATGATGAGACTTTTTCATGGGTAGATACTCCAATATTTAAAAACTGAGGCTTAAGAAACGATATCATTGATTTTATTCTATACTTTTGAGGCCTTGTAACCAATCTGCCTTGTGTGATGACCCTAAGCTCCGCCCTTTCGTTTTTTATGGCTGCTGCTTTATTAGCACTTTTGCCTGGACCGGATAATCTCTATGTGATGGCGCAATCCATGCGTCAGGGTTGGCGTATTGGCTTTATGTTGATTCTAGGCTTATGCTCGGGCTTAGTCGTGCATACCGGAATTGTGGCGGTGGGCGCAAGCGAGTTGATTTATCGCTATCACCTGGTGTATCAAGCGATTAATGTCTTCGGTGCCTGCTATTTAGTGTATTTGGCCTATTTACTTTTTAATGCCGGTGTTGTGACTCAGACGCCAGCCGGTGGCGATATGCTAAGACCGCGACAAGCCTATTGGCGTGGCGTATTGATGAACCTCAGCAATCCCAAAGTGATTCTCTTTTTTCTATCCTTTACCCAGCCCTTTATTCAGGTGGAAAATGGCCAGCTCGGCCGCCAGTATGCGCAGCTCGCCATATTAATGATTTTGGCGACACTGCTGGTCTTTGGGGCAATCAGCCTGTTTGCCGATCGCTTAGGCCCCTGGTTAAAGCAATCGGCGCGCGCTCAAATTATTTTTAATCGCATAAGTGCCAGCGTCCTCTTTGTGCTGGCGGGCTACTTACTCATCAATCTTTTGATAACGTAGCACGCCCAAGTCATCGGCGGCACGACTTAATTTACCCTCATAGTACAAGGCTTGTAAATGCGCTAAGGCTTCACCCATCGCAAAGGTCAATTGATGCAGATCCAATGGGCGCTTGAACATTTTTGGCACCACCTCAGCCGCACAGGTAGGCTCTACACAAAGATCCAATACCTCCCGTAAGCGATCCTCGTGGTGGGCTAATTGCTGGGTGACACGCTCCTTAATCCCTTTAAACGGTCTGCCATGCGAAGGTAGTACCAAGGTATCATCTGGTAAGTCTAAAAACTTCACCACGGAATTCAAGTACAACGGCAAAGGATTGGCCTCTGGCTCAAAATCAAACACACTGACATTGGTTGAAATGCGTGGCAGCAACATATCCCCTGAAATCAGCACCGCTAAATCCGGGCAATATAAGCTAATATGTTCTGGCGCATGACCATAGCCGCTAATTAGCGTCCAAGCATGCCCACCGATATCAATCACCCGTTCATCAATTAAACGATTAAAGCTGCTTGGGGGCGGATAGACTAAGCCGGGATAGTAATTGGCGCGCTCCAAAATCTTTTGCTGCGAGTCCTTATCCAATAAGCCATGCCGCGCAAAATGCGCCACTGCACCCTGCCCACCGGTACCGGCACCCTTGGTGTCCATGGTCCAGCAACGGGCCACAAAATAATCCGTCATACTCATCCACAAAGACACATTCCAGCGACTACAGTGCCAGCCCGCCAAACCCACATGGTCCGGATGCATATGAGTCACCATCACGCGCACAATGGGCAAACCGTCCAACTCATTAGCAAAGATTTGTTCCCACACCTCACGCACAACGGGTTTATTAATCCCGCAATCCACCATGGTCCAGCCCTTTTGACCCTCATACTCGTCAGCGATTAACCAACAATTAATATGATCAAGCGCAAATGGCAGGGGTAAACGAATCCACTTCACCCCCGCGGCCACTTCGATTGCATAGCCTTCTGCTGGCAAGTCCTCAGCAAAGGGATAGCTTAATTTCTTTTCATTTTCATTCATTCATTGTCTCCTCTTCGACGGTTTGACACATCAAAGCGTCGCATAATTTGTAGTCAAGGCGTAAAAAACTTCGACTATCATACCCTTAATGATTGACAAGCGATAGATCTTAAATCATAATCACGTTTACGTAAACGTAAACTTAATTTTTAGATTTGATTGCTATGACACAAGAGCTTTGGTCTATTTCCGAATTGGCCGAAATATATCAGGTCACACCACGCACGCTTCGTTACTACGAGGACCAAGGGATTATTAGCCCCCAGCGTGATGGTCAAAAGCGGATTTACAATCATCGCGATCGGACCCGCCTTAAATTGGCCCTACGCGGCAAGCGCTTGGGTTTTTCACTGGCGGAAATTCGCAATTTAATCGATATGTACGATGGCCCTAATAGTCATCCAGGCCAATTACAATCGTATTTATCCCATTTAAAAAAGCAAAAAGAACTGCTAATCCAGCAGCAAAAAGATATTCAGGAAGTGCTTGAAGAAATCGATCGTCAAGAGCAAATATGCTTTGATTTATTAGCCAAGCAGAGCAAATAACTTTATTAGCCACAAGGAGAGGAAATGAATATTCCAGGCATTAATTTTAATTTAGGTGAAGACTTAGACATGTTGCGCGATGCAGTGCGTGACTTTGCTCAAACTGAAATTGCCCCACGCGCGCAAGAAATTGACCATAGCGATCAGTTCCCGATGGATTTATGGGAAAAGTTTGGTGAACTAGGTCTATTAGGTTTAACCGTAAGCGAGGAGTATGGCGGTACCGCAATGGGTTACTTAGCACATATGATCGCCATGGAGGAGATCTCGCGCGCTTCCGCTTCAGTTGCCCTCTCTTACGGCGCCCACTCCAACCTCTGCGTGAATCAGCTATTCCGCAATGGTAATGATGAGCAAAAGGCCAAGTACTTACCGAAGTTAATCAGTGGTGAGCATATCGGTGCCCTGGCAATGAGTGAGCCAGGTGCCGGTTCCGACGTTGTTAGCATGAAATTACGGGCTGAGAAAAAAGGCGATCGTTATGTATTAAACGGCAGCAAGATGTGGATCACTAACGGTCCCGATGCCGATACCCTTGTAGTCTACGCCAAAACCGAGCCGGATGCCGGCCCTAAAGGTATTACTGCCTTTATCATTGAAAAGGATTTCCCGGGCTTTTCGATTGCACAAAAGCTTGATAAATTAGGTATGCGCGGTTCGCACACAGGTGAGTTAGTGTTCCAAGACTGTGAAGTACCAGAAGAAAATATTCTCGGCCAGTTAAATGGTGGTGTGAAGGTCTTAATGAGCGGCTTAGACTATGAGCGTGCTGTGCTATCCGGCGGTCCACTTGGGATTATGCAAAGCGTGATGGATATGGTGGTACCGTATATTCACGATCGTAAGCAATTTGGTCAGTCCATCGGTGAGTTCCAATTAATCCAAGGCAAGATAGCCGATATGTATGCCGGTATACAAGCCAGCCGTGCTTATGCCTATGCGGTCGGTAAGCAGTTAGACAGCTTAGGCGAGGGTCATGCTCGTCACGTGCGCAAAGACTGCGCTGCCTTAATTCTTTATGTGGCGGAAATGGCAACCAAAATGGCCGGTGACGGTATTCAGATTCTCGGTGGTAATGGTTACATCAATGAGTACCCTGCCGGTCGTTTATGGCGTGATGCCAAGCTTTATGAAATTGGTGCCGGCACCAGCGAAATCCGTCGCATGCTCATCGGTCGCGAACTATTTAATGAAACTGCTTAATATATAAAGCTTTTAGGAGTTTTTTATGTCTGATCCTATTGTTATTGTTTCCGTTGCCCGTACACCCATGGGCGGTATGATGGGCGCTTTATCCAGTGCCACTGCTTATGAATTAGGTGCTACGGCGATTAAAGCTGCAGTCGAGCGCGCCGGTATTGATCCTAATTTGGTCGATCAAGTATTGATGGGTAATGTCCTACAAGCGGGTCAGGGTCAAGCCCCTGCTCGTCAAGCCGCGCTTGGCGCCGGTTTAGCTAAATCGGCAGCTGCCACCACCGTACATAAGGTCTGCGGCTCCGGTCTCAAAACCGTGATGTTAGCCACCGATATGCTCAAGGCGGAAAGCGCTGAGGTGGTGGTTGCCGGCGGCCAAGAAAGCATGTCTAATGCCCCTTATTTGCTACTAAAAGGCCGTTCCGGCTATCGCTATGGTCATTCCACCGTGTACGACCATATGGCCTTAGACGGCCTTGAGGATGCCTATCAGCGTGGTCAAGCCATGGGTATTTTTGCCGAGCAAATGGTTGAGAAGTACCAATTTACGCGTGAGGATCAGGATAACTACGCCATTGAATCCCTTAACCGCGCCCTCAAAGCCATTGAAGACGGTAGCTTCGAGTGGGAAATCACCCCCGTGACTATCAGCTCTCGACGCGGAGATGTGGTGGTTGATACCGACGAACAGCCGGGTAACGCCAAGCCAGATCGTATTCCTAGCTTACGTCCCGCATTCAAAAAGGACGGTACAGTCACCGCGGCAAATGCCTCATCCATCTCTGACGGTGCTGCTGCACTCGTGATGATGCGTGCTTCCACCGCTGACAAGCTCGGTGTTAAGCCACTCGCCCGTGTGGTAACCCATGCTGAGCATGCCCATGAGCCTGAATGGTTTACTACCGCCCCCGTTGGCGCCATGCAAAAATGCTTGGATAAAGCGGGTTGGACCAAAGACGAGGTGGATCTCTATGAGATTAATGAAGCCTTTGCTTGCGTAACCATGGGTGCCATCAAAGATCTAGAGCTAGACCACGCCAAAGTCAACATTCACGGCGGTGCGACGGCCTTAGGTCACCCTATCGGTGCCTCCGGCGCTCGTATCTTGGTGACCCTAATTGCCGCCTTACGCAAAACCGGCGGTAAAAAGGGTATGGCCAGCCTTTGTATCGGCGGTGGTGAGGCCGTAGCCCTAGCGGTTGAGATGGTCGACTAATGGCTTAATCAAAGGCCTACAGCAATCTATCACAAAGCTTGCTTATCGCACTCACTATAAGCAAGCTTTTTTAAATAGGCACAACTAAGTTTTGGAGGAGCGACATGCCTATTATCAAGAGTCAAATTAATATTCGTAGCCAATCCTTTCAGGAAAATGCCCAAGCGATGCAGGCGCAGATCGATGATCTGAATGAGAAACTAGCGACTGCGTATAAAGGCGGTAGCGAGAGTTCTCGCCAAAAGCACCTGGCGCGCGGTAAATTGCTGCCGCGTGACCGCGTTGAAAAACTACTTGATCCGGGCAGTCCTTTTTTAGAGCTTTCACCACTCGCCGCATTAAATATGTACGACAATGACGCACCAGCGGCTGGTCTGATTACTGGTATTGGTCGTATTAGTGGTGTGGAGTGCTTAATTGTTTGTAATGACCCAACGGTCAAGGGTGGTACTTACTACCCGATGACGGTAAAAAAGCATATCCGCGCGCAGGAAATTGCCGAGCAAAATAACCTACCTTGTGTGTATTTAGTCGACTCCGGCGGTGCTTTCTTACCTAAGCAGGATGAGGTATTCCCAGATCGCGATCACTTCGGTCGTATTTTCTATAATCAGGCGGTGATGTCCTCTAAAGGCATTCCCCAGATTGCCGCCGTACTAGGCTCTTGTACAGCGGGTGGTGCCTATGTGCCAGCGATGTCAGACGAATCCATTATTGTTAATAACCAAGGCACGATCTTCCTTGGTGGCCCACCCTTAGTTAAAGCAGCCACGGGTGAAGAGGTGACCGCTGAGGACCTAGGTGGCGGTGATGTGCATACACGTCTTTCGGGTGTCGCTGACCATTTAGCTCAAAATGACAGTCATGCCTTGCAATTAGTACGTCAAGCCGTATCACGCTTAAATCGCAAAAAAACTAACCCGCTGCTAACCGTGGAGCCGCGTGCCCCTTTATACGATAGTGAGGAATTAAACGGTATTATCCCGAGCGATACGCGCAAGCCCTTTGATGTACGTGAAGTGATTGCTCGGATTGTGGACGGTTCAGAATTCGATGAATTCAAAGCGCGCTTCGGTCCGACCTTAGTATGTGGCTTTGCACATATTGAAGGCATGCCAGTCGGTATTATTGCCAATAACGGTATTTTATTTTCCGAGTCTGCGCAAAAAGGGACGCACTTTATCGAGTTATGCTGCCAGCGCAACATACCATTAGTCTTCTTACAAAACATCACTGGCTTTATGGTCGGTCGTAAGTATGAAAATGAAGGGATCGCCCGTCACGGTGCCAAAATGGTAACTGCCGTCTCAACGGCTAAAGTACCTAAATTTACCGTCCTCATTGGCGGTTCATTCGGCGCCGGTAACTACGGTATGTGTGGTCGCGCCTTTAGTCCACGCTTTTTATTTATGTGGCCTAATGCCCGCATTTCCGTAATGGGTGGCGAGCAGGCTGCCAGTGTGTTAGCCACGGTTAAGCGTGACGGTATTGAGCAAAAAGGCGAGACCTGGTCAGCGGAAGAGGAAGCTGCGTTTAAAGCACCGATCCGTGATAAATACGAGCATGAGGGTCACCCTTATTACGCCACAGCGCGTCTGTGGGATGACGGCATCATTAAGCCGGCGGATACCCGTCGCGTATTAGCCCTAGCTTTATCGGCTGCCCTCAATGCCCCTATTGAAGATACGAAATTCGGTATCTTCCGTATCTAATCACAGCGGAGTTGCTTTATGTTTAAAAAGATTTTAATTGCTAACCGCGGTGAAATTGCTTGCCGCGTTGCCCGTACCGCTCGAGCAATGGGGATTGCTACGGTTGCGGTTTATTCAGATGCCGATCGTCATGCGGCCCATGTACAAGCGTGTGATGAGGCTGTGTATATCGGCGGTTCAGAGCCTGCTAACAGCTATTTACGTATTGATGCCATTATTGAGGCCGCCAAACAAACAGGCGCTGAAGCCATTCACCCAGGTTATGGCTTCTTAGCAGAAAACGGTCACTTTGTAGAAGCATGTAATCAAGCCGGCATTAAGTTTATCGGCCCCTCTGCCGCAGCTATGGAAGCCATGGGCTCCAAGTCTGCCGCCAAGGCCTTAATGGAAAAAGCCGGCGTGCCTTTAGTGCCCGGTTATCACGGTGACAATCAGGATCCGGCCTTTTTACACGCCCAAGCCGATGCCATTAGCTACCCCGTATTGATTAAAGCCAGTGCTGGCGGTGGCGGCAAGGGGATGCGCATTGTTAACAGTAGCGATGAGTTTATCAGCATGTTGGAATCATGTCAGCGTGAAGCGCGTAGCAGCTTTAGCAATGACCATGTGTTGATTGAACGCTATGTCAATAAACCGCGTCATATTGAGATTCAAATCTTTGGTGATGAACATGGTAATTACGTGTATTTATTTGAGCGTGATTGCTCGGTACAACGCCGTCACCAGAAAGTGATCGAGGAAGCGCCTGCGCCAGGCATGACGGAGGAACGTCGTCGCGCCATGGGTGAAGCAGCGGTTAATGCTGCACGTGCCGTTAACTATGTGGGTGCGGGTACGGTTGAGTTCATTGCCGAACAAGACGGCACCTTCTACTTTATGGAAATGAATACCCGTCTCCAGGTAGAGCATCCGGTGACTGAAATGATTACCGGCTACGACCTAGTCGAATGGCAGCTACGCATCGCCAATAATGAAGCAATTCCAGTGCAGCAAGCGGATCTGGCGATTCAGGGGCATGCCATTGAAGTACGTATTTATGCGGAAAATCCGGATAATGACTTCCTGCCTTCCATCGGTCAATTAAACCATTTAAGTTTCCCGCCACATCAAAGCTTTGTGAATGCACCGGTACGAGTAGATAGCGGTATTCGTGAGGGCGATAGCATCAGTCCTTTCTACGATCCGATGATTGCCAAGCTCATTGTGTGGGGTGACGATCGCGAGCAAGCCATTGCACGTATGCGTCAAGCCTTATTAGCAACGCATATTATCGGTCTGCACACCAACGTTGACTTTTTGTATCGTTTGATGTGCAATGATGCCTTTGTGAATGCCGACTTAGATACCGGCTTAATTGAGAAAAATCAGGCCTCGCTCTTCCCACCGGCGCGTCCAACCTCAAGCAAAGCCTTGGCCACCGCCGCCGTGGCGTATTTAGCGAAACACGGACTCAAACATAGCCGTGCAGCTAAAAATACCGCCACTCGCTATGTGGATCCATGGGCAGCCGCCGATTACTGGCGTGTACGTCAGGGTGACGGCACCAGCATCACCATTAATGACGGCCATCAGGACTACGTCCTACAGCTGCAACAAACGGCCAAAGATCAGTGGACACTGATGATTGACGGCACTGCGCAGCGCCTAGAATGGGAAGCGAGCACCTTAGACAGTGCGACTCAGTTTGATATTAAATTAGGTTTAGATGGTGTGCTCAGTCAAGCGAAAGCAGTCTTTGATGGTGAGGATCTCTATCTCTACGCACAAGAGGGTCAACTGCGTTTACAGCTACCGGATAGCTTAGCGCATGCCGCTGATGGCGCAGAAGTAGGTGGTGGCGGTCTGACAGCCCCGATGCCTGGTAAAGTCATTAACATCCTAGTTAAGGTTGGTGATGAGGTTAAAGCAGGTGACGTACTGCTCGTGATGGAAGCAATGAAAATGGAGCATTCCATTACTGCAGATGAGGCCGGTGTGGTTGAAGAGCTGTTCTTTGACGTCGGCGAACAAGTCACCGAAGGCGCCGAGCTGATTAAGCTAAGCACTGCGGACTAAGTCCACTCAGTCCATTAAGTCCATTTAAGGGGCTTTATCAAGCAAGAGGCCGATACCTTAAGGTATCGGCCTCTTGTTTTAGGCTCACAACGTGGCGCCTATAACGTAAGCGTCCGGTGAACACATGTATTCATTCCT
>NZ_KV792848.1:0-2025 GCF_001808335.1 Oligella sp. HMSC05A10
AAATCAAGTTACACAAAATACCTTACACCCTCTTGATGCTCGATAGTGATTACGTTCTAGCCTTAACTAATACTATTAAAAACTACATTCAAGATAACCCGCAACAAGCAGTATCCGATGCGAATACCAGAGAGGAATTTAAATTTGACCGATCGGTGAAAAACAAATTATCTAAGTAGGTATTATGTAGGGATAGTGGGGAGTAGAAATGTTGTTATTTATTTATTCCCCACTGTTAAGAAATCTCTTAGACCAGTAGGTTCCAACTTTCCATATGTAAATTGCAGGAAAGAATAAAAAAATTATTAAAGATATATGAATGTCTTTCGTATATAGAAAATAATTCAACCTTTCCCAAAATGTAAAGTTATTAACCATAACAATATTAAGGTATTGAAAAATAAGAATAAGAATAAAAGTTGCAGGCAATCCCCAGAACATAAATAGAATCATCTTTCTATCTTCTCTAGTTAATCTACTCTTCTTCTTTTTGGTTTCTTCCATGTCTTTCTCCTTACCCCTACAAATCCTTCAATTATGAAGTAATGAATGTTTTCCTACATAATCCGTTAATAATGTAGTTATAACTATAACAATAAAGGATTATTGCATGTCTAATTCTTATCTTCGAGATAAACTTCTTAGTAATAGTACTTACGATCCAGACCAAACTAAAAATAAATTACTGGATATAGCTAGAGCAAGCCAAGATAAATCAAAAAGAATTGCTGAATTAATGCCCGGCTTGGTAGCAGATAAAGAAAGATATGATGAGTCAATGATTGGCAAGCTAGGACTAGAGAGAGGATCCTTAGCTGCCGCTACTGTGAATAATACAGGTAGAGTTGCTAACGGTGCTTTAAGACTTTTAGGCAATGTACTTACTGGAAGAGATAGTGCATTGCTGGAAAAGCAAGCATTTTTACTCCCTGAGAGAGACATTGAGCTATATAACAAAAACCGCCAAGGTACCATAACTCCTGAAGAAAGAGAGGAGTTGTTTAAATATAACCCAGATACTGAAACAAGTCCTTACAGCCGAGTGCAGGAAATGGTTGAGCGTAGGAAGGGTATAGAGGACTTCCGTAATTTACTAAGTATAGATGATTCCAGATTCTACGACTCCCATAGAGATAAATTAGTTAGAGAGCTAAGACAAAACTGGGAAAACTTTAAAGATAATCCTGATGGGGGATTAGGAACACTGGTAGGCAGTTCCTTACTTTCCGCTGTTAGTAATCCTTCCGCTACTACTGGGCTAGCTGGGGAAAACGTAGCTAATATTCTTGCCGCAGCTTACTCAAAAGGGACTTCCTTACTTGCTGAAATGCCTTCTGAGGTTTCAAGACAGACTTCTGAATACATACTTAATCACGCTAAAGAAAACCAAGGAGCTTTACCTACTAAAGGACAACTAGATGAGTCTAGATTATGGTCTGTAGCAGGAGCCTCTCTAGATGCCGCAGGAGATCGTTTTATTACTGGTTTGTCCAAAGCTGCATTAGCACCTACCAAAGCAGTTAAAGGGGCTACTAAAGCGGCTAAAGAGGCATCTGAAGAAACTGCTAAGAATGTAAGTAGGCTACGTAAACTAGCTAACTTTGCAGGGGATAACATGGCTACCAGAACTGGTAAAGCTTACTTAGGTGGTTTTGCTAGTGAATTCCCCATTGGCGCTGCTCAAGGATATACAGAAGCTAAGGCTCAATTAGAAGACCCTACAGGTGAGGATATCTACCTTAGTGGTATGCTCGAAGGTATGGGTGGCGGTGGAATGACTGGAGGCGTCAGAGGAGTTGCTGAAGTCATTAGCGCACCTATGCGAAGAGCCGCTACTAAAGAAGCACAGAGACAGGCAGAAATCGCTAAAAAAGAAGAAGCCATTGCTAAAAGAGCAGAGCGTGTCAGAACGGGTAATGTAGATGATATCGCAGATAGTACCCATGCTGATTACGACCCTAAAGAAGCTGTATGATCCTAGCCAATTTAACAGACAGTCTGTTCCTCTAAAGCAACATAATAATT
>NZ_KV792849.1:0-1152 GCF_001808335.1 Oligella sp. HMSC05A10
CCTTTCCTTTAGGTGGGTGATGTAAGGCAAGTATTTTTTAGTTTAGGATTTTTTACGCATGAAAACCCTCAAGTTACGAATTCGAGAGAAACACGCTAAGGCACTGGACGAATTAAGTCGTTCGGTGAATTTCGTGTGGAATTACGTTAATGACTTGAGTTACACGCATTTGCAGCGCACGGGTAAGTTCTTTTCGGCTTATGATTTAAGCGCGTACACCAAAGGCAGTGGTGAGTTTTTAAACTTACACAGTCAAACGATTCAGGCGGTGAATGAAACGTATGCAAAGAGTCGTAAGCAATTTCGTAAAGCGAAGTTAGCATGGCGTACTAATCATCCAAAGGCAAAACGTAAATCGCTTGGTTGGATTCCGTTTAAGAAGTCGGCCATTAAGCACGTGGTTTCCCGTCAGATGGGATTGAAAAGTTTAAAAAGCACCTTGCAGCTAAGCCTAGGCAAAGGCAATCAGCTCATGATTGATCTGTGGAATAGTTATAACTTAAGCTTGTACAGCATCAACACACTAGAGATTGTGCAAGATAGCCGTGGGCGTTGGTATGCGTGTATCACAGTAAAAGACTTCCCTAAGAAAACGTGTGGTACAGGTAAAGTCGGGATTGATTTAGGGTTAAGTTCGGCAGCGGTGGCATCCAATGGTGATACCTTAGAAATGAAACAAACACAGCAGTGGGCTAAGCCCTTAGCCATTGCACAACGTGCAAGGAATAAAAAGCGAGTTAAGGCGATTCATGCTAAGATAAAAAACACTCGACAACATATGATTCATCAATTCACCACTAAGCTAGTGAAAGAGAACGCTTTGATTGTGGTGGGTGATGTAGCGAGTAATCAATTTAACAGTAAGAAATCAAAACTAGCCAAGTCCGTCTATGACGCTGCTTGGTTTGAAATCAAACGGCAATTGACTTATAAATGCGAGCACGCAGGTTGCCGTTTTGAAGTCGTATCAGAACGATACACTACCCAAACGTGTTCGTGCTGTGGCAGTCGTGACAGCAGTCCGAAAGGTAGAGCAGGTTTGCGAATAAGAGAATGGACGTGTGCGCAGTGTGGCACAAGGCATGATCGAGATATCAACGCCAGTCGGAACATTCTTGCGGTCGGGCTTGGCCGTCTGGAAGCAGGAATCCC
>NZ_KV792850.1:0-1262 GCF_001808335.1 Oligella sp. HMSC05A10
GCATAATGTGAGCAGAAAGTGCTGGGTCATTACAACTCAAAATATTTTACAAACAAAAATTAATGAAAGCGACCAAACAGGAAAACGAAAATCAATCCTCACAGAATAACCTAATGACTACAGATCTTTCTGCTTTAGATTCTGTCAAAATATTCATTAATATTGTTGCCCCTATTATTTTATTTCTAAGCGGTACAACAATTTGGCAAAGCCTAAATGAACTCGGTCTATCGCATCTTTTTCTGGCGACAATAAAATCAGACGCAACCTTTTTGCTAATAAGCGTATTTTTACTCGTAACTTCATATGTACTAGCAAGTTATATACTATTAGTAATACTGAGCTTAATTTTACTCTATCATAAAGGTAAATCCCTATATCATATCCCCATTATATTAACTCTTGTAAGTTTTATACTAATACTTATAGTTACTTGGCTTTTTTTTAAATGGCATGGCGTTAAATTAACTTTAATAACGAGTTATATCATTATGGTTATCTATTTTTATATTGCTCGAACATCGAAGCAACTCGAGATACCAAATAAAACTTTTTCCACTAAAAACTTCTTAATCGCCCTGGTAGCATTAACACTTGTTTTTACACTTCCGTTAACATTTTCACAATCAATTGGCAAACAATTTATTATACGTATGGCCTCTTTTAGTCAGCTACCCAGTAATGCCTCTTGGTATGTTTTAGATGAAGATTACATTAGAAGATTCAAACTTAAGCAACAATTAAAAATCAATAATATTACAACAAATCAATTACTAAACTTAAAAGAACGAATTGCAAGAACAACTCAAGACAGTAAATCTTACCTATCCTCTACCGATTTGCCATATCAGCAACATCCAAATACTCTGTATGGATATTTCTTATGGAATGTTGGTGAAACTCGCGTATTCTGTCCAGACTATTTCAATTTGAAGGAATTAAAAAAACCTTATTATAAAGCTATTGTCTCAAACTGCTTAATTATTAAAGAGCGATTTATAGAGCCTTCAGTAGGGATTCAATAAAGCGCATGGGGTAATCTCCCCTCAGAACCGTAGTGATTTGAGGTAGAATTTTCTATAAAGGAAATTCAATGCGTAAATCAAGATATACCGATAGTCAAATTTTAGCGATTCTTAAGCAGGCAGAGGCCGGTACGCCGCTGCCTGCGCTTTGTCGTGAGCACGGCATGAGCAGTGCCACCTTCTATAAATGGCGTGCCAAATATGGTGAGACCTTTGCAATAACCCCTCAAACTTCCT
>NZ_KV792851.1:0-18782 GCF_001808335.1 Oligella sp. HMSC05A10
AGGAATGAATACATGTGTTCACCGGACGCTTACGAAGAGAACAAGGATAAAAAGGTGAACCGGGTGATTGCCATGCGTCACGGGAAGCGTCGCAAGCTGCGTGAAAGTGGTACAGAAGAAGGTCGACTTGTAGATAAAATCGAGCAGTTAAAGAGCCGGATTCGCGCCAAGGTTGAGCATCCGTTTTACTGGGTCAAGGTTCACTTTGGTCATCGCAAGACGCGCTACCGTGGTTTGGCGAAAAACACCGCTCAGCTGTATAGCTTGTTTGCCTTGGCGAACCTGTTTTTATCGAAACGACTTATGCCGTTGGCGGGATAAATCCGCCTAAAACCCGAGATGCTGCCCGGAAAAGCAGCAAAAACGGGTAAAACCGTTCAAAAATAGATGTTTTTATGACTCTAACGCTCGGTTTTCAGAGCTGATTTGTAAAGTTGATAAATTCGCTCGCTTGAGCGACTTTGTTCAGCGGTTCCTTAAATGTTCAATCACATCAAGCTTTTCGTCTATATTGGCAAGCGGTGTTCTCTGCATTTTTGTCTTCCTAATAGTTTAGTTAAGCCGACTTTTTACAACAATATCAAGCTCTCACCAATGCTTCCCACGCATTAATCGTCGGATTCTGCATCAGTTCAGCAAAACCAATAGTTTTATCAAAGCGTTGCGCAATCTGCTCAGCAATCGACATCAACGCTAGTGAATGCAAACCTAGTACGAGTAAATTTTCGTTCACATCAATATCATCGAGTGAAATTCCTAATGTTTTAGCGACCATCATGATTAATTCTTCTTGCACACTTGTTCTCCTGTAAGGTTTTTATCATTTACTTAATTTTCTGCTAACAACTCATGACCTGTGCGTTTAGACCATTTGATTAAAATCAGCAGCAACACCACTAAAGCAAAACTCACTACCACAGCGATAATCATCACGGCATAATAACCAACGTTATGCGCCAATTTAAGGCTCAATGATGAATACACCATGCCTGTCACTGTGGCTAAACTTAGTTGCAATGAGACAAAAGTGGCTTTTGATGAGGTGACTGCCGCCTTATTCATAATGATGGTGCTGAGTGACGCCATCAAAGCGGGTTGCACCAAGGTACTTATACTTACCGCTAGATACACATACCATTTAGCAACTTGACTTTGTGTTATTGGTAAATATAGCGTCAGACTGAGTGCCATTAAGAGCGAAAGTAAGGCAAACGCTTTACCACTGCCTAAATAACGCATCAAGGGGATAGCTAATAAGGCCGATAAGACACCGATAACTGAGCCATACACTTTCGTCATTAAACCAATCTCTTCTGGCGACCATCCTGAGTCCACTAGCAAGGGATTTAAGAGCGCACCCAAAAAACTTATCCCAAAGGCAGCGACCAGTAAAAACAACAACCACTTCACATGCCGTTTAATAAAGGACTTAAACTCTGCCCACAAACTCAAAGAAACCCACTCCTTAGATAGGGGAGTAACTGCCTCAGCTGGCTCACGATAAAAGGTGATTTGGCATACGGAAATCATGGTCAAAGATGCCAAAAACAACAAGCTACCTTGCCAACCCAACGTTTGGTAAAACATCAATACAACACCGCCGCCAACCGCGTTACCAATAAAACTACCTGCGTATTGCAGCGCATTCGCCTGTTGCCGTTTCTGCGTTGGAAAAATCTTACAAACTAAACCATCTACGGAGACATCTTGTATCCCAGTAAAAATGGCATACACAAAAAATAGCCCCAGCATCCAATAAAAACGGTGCAAAGGATCAATAAAGCTAATCACCACCAATAAAGTGGTCATCATCATTTGAGCGATTAGTAGCCAGCCACGATAATGCCCCTGCAAAAACGTGCTTACCTTATCGACAAATAAGCTAAATATCAAACGCAAGGCAATTGGTAGCATGACCCAGAAAACCAGAGACAATTGCTCTAATGGTACGCCCAGTGTTCTGAAAATAACGATACCACCCGTAAATAAAAAGGAAATACCAATATACTGCGTGATATAAACCATGATCAGCATGAACCATGGATTACGGCTTGCACTCTGTGACATCAAAACCCTTAAAAATTCATTAAGCTTCACAGGTTAAGAACTCAGACGAGCTCTTAACCTCGACTGGTGATAAGTTAAAACTTATAGCTATAATTAACACCAAAAGTGCGCCCTTCGGCGGGTACCCCTATATTTGCTCTACCCGCACCAAAGCCCATATAACGCTTATCTAATAAGTTTTTACCCCAAACATAGAAATCATGGTGCTTTGTTTGTAAACCGACAGAGGCATCAAAAAGCACGATGGAAGGCAGTTTCTGAGTATTTCGCACTTGCGAATAGCGACTACCAATAAAGCGCATACCCACATGACCATTGAATTTACCTGCACCTAAGAATGCGAGATTTTTTTGATCTGACTCATAAGCCACCAATGCCCCACCACTCCAACGCGCTGCTTGCGCTAAACGATTGCCTTTACTGGTAATATTTTGCGCACTTTCTGGCACATCTGTAACCTCGGTGTGCAGCCACACCAAATCACCTTGCAAACGCCAATTGTCCGTTACTTGAGCAATCATAGTCAGTTCAGCGCCATAGGACTCCGTATCTGCATTGTCCGAATAACTCACCCAATTCGGTTCAACAATCGTCACATGCTCATCGCTCACCTTGTTGTAGAACATCGCCACATCAAGTGCGAAACGGCCATCAGCTGTAAGAAATTTTGAGCCAATTTCCGTGGCATAAATATGCGAAGCATCATATGGCTCTGCTGGTTTTGCACCTCCTTCGCGTGATATATTCGTATTCCAATCAGCGAAACTACCCGATTTGTGTCCAATACTTTGTAAAGCGTATAATCGCCAAGTCGGTGTTAATGCATAATTTAAACCGAGCCGACCACTGACTAAATTATCTGTCAGCTTATGACTAAATGAGGCATGTGAACTCAGCGTATTGGCTGGGTGCGGATAAAAGGTTTCCTCATGATCAAGACGCTCATGGCTATAACGCAAACCCGCCACCACATTCAAGCGTTCAGTCACAGGAACTGTCACTTCCCCATAGAGTGCCGCTGTATCCCGATCAAAAATTCGGACAAAGTCACCATTGTAATTATCAAGTCCTAATTTACCTTGTATCCCACGAGTTGCATCCCAACTAAAATCTCGATCACGACGCTCCAAATAAACGCCTGTTATCCACTTTAACCCAGCGGATGTTTCACCGCTCAATTTTAATTCTTGCGATAACTGGTTTACTTTCTCACTTACGACTTGTTTGTTATTTTCAATATTCCCATAATAGTTATCCATGATTCGGCGCACCGCAGGAGGCAAGCCAGCGAACATTGGTTCTAGCATATCGTAGCCACGAACAGGGCGTTGAATCCATGAACTGTGCCGCTGATAAGCTGTAATAGACTCTAGGGTTCCAAAATCAAAGTGATGTTTATAGGTCAAACTAACGCCTGCATTTTTACGCCATGTTCCCATGGGCAAGCCACGAATTAGGGTATGATGCGATAGCGGATCGGCCATATTGATGGGGTGATTATTTTTGCGTCGATCGTACCAAGCGTGCAAGATGAGATCATTTCGATCTCCATCAAACCAACGCAACTTACCCGATACATATTCAGTATCCTTGATACTCACACGCTTACCTGTTTCTGCATCACGAATAAAATCATCACGACGTTCGCGTTGTGCCGCCAATCTAAATGCCACCTGATCAGATAATGGTACGTTTAAAATCGCATTGACGCCACGCAACTTACGATTACCTAAACTGCCGCCGATACTTGCCTCAAATTCATTATGTGGATCAACCGTTTTAAGCAAAAGGTTTCCTGCACTCGAACGATGACCATATAGAACACCTTGAGGCCCCTTAGCCACTTCAACCCGCTCGACATCAAATAACGGGCGTGAGATACCTGCTAAACCATTAGACACCCCATCAATAACGACATCTACCGTATGATCTTCCATCCCTGTTCCTGACAGAGAACCAACACCACGCACCCACACAAGGCTTTGTTGCGGATTACCCGTATCAGACACAGATACACTCGGCACCAGTTTTAACGCATCAAGCGTCGTCGTTGCAGCGCGCTGTTTTAAGGTTGAGCCATCCATCACATCAATCATGAAAGGCGTATCGAAACGTGACTCTCGAATCCCCCGTGAATAAACGACTACCGAGCCAAGATCTTGGATTTCACTTTCATCCCGATTCTCTGTACCCGTTTGAGCATACACTGTACCTGACAGTACAATTGGCACTGCCATCAGTGTCACCGCTGTTTGTTTTAGCTTAAACATCTTTTCTCCTTTACTTTAAGCATTGACGACTTCTTTCCTTCATCCTTGGCGACCCAATACGCCTTGACATGATTTCTTGCGCCCTCAAGTTGCAAGTGGTGACGCAGATAATGTCGAATCTGTTTGGCTTCCTCTCGTTCTAAACCACCCCACGCACCATCAAGTGCATTGATAGTCTTTAAATAATCCAAAATAGGTGCTGCTTGCTGATTTGCTTCATATGTAAAAAAAATCATCTCCGTAGCTGCTGGTTTTGAAACCTCATCAAAATACGCCTTGTCTGCGTTATCACGTAATAAAATCAATACCGTGGGTGGGATTGGGTTTTGCCATAACTCCAAGATGCCAGCGATTGCTGGATAAGCTGATTCATCACCAATCAAAACATTGCGCCCTGTCTGCAAATACTCATGCCGCTCTGGCACTTCCGTGCGACTTAAAATCATGTCTCCTGGTTTTAAGGCATGAACCCATTGATTACCTGCACTATTGTCGTGTAGGTAAACATCGACTGCTCCATGGGTGACAGCGCCAGTGTCGTTATCAGCTTTAGCAAAGCGCAAGGTATACAACCGTAGATTACGATTCATACTTTCAATTAATTGCATGCGCCTTTTAGAACTCATAACACGCAATAGCCAAATCAAAAACGCATCCAGACGACGCTTAAAGAAACCCCTAGACACTGTGCCATTAGTGAACTGTTGAACTTTTGCTTGTAAATGTGATTGCTTTGAGGGCTCAATTCGTCGAAGTAGAAAGCCATAGGTGTAACCCGCATAATACGTAGGCAATGGCACCGCACTTTTAATTTCTATGCGCTGCATATGTTTGCTTACTCGACTGCTTTGTACTACTTCAAAAAACTTATGCTTATTACCCGTTAAACTAAGACCTTGCTTAGTCATGGCATAAAACGCCAAATAGAGAATTCTTTCTTCTAGCGTGCCTTTAATACTGAACTCGATAAATACCTCATCCGCTATACCATTCATTGTCACTACATGAAGTAATACCCCTTCTTCATAAATGTCCTGTACTTGGGTGTGCTGATAAGGCGATTGCGTGCCGTAATAATTTGCTATTACCAGCAAGTCATCACTGTGTTCATTATTTAAATGACCGATAATATCGAGTTTTTCATCGATATTATTAATCGCTGTGCGTTTCATAAGCAACCTTTACTTCTGCTTTTGATAAGTAACCACTCGACTCATAGAATTGTTTTTGAAGACATAAAAAAATATTGGCACTTTTCTCAGGCAATTCGATTATCGAATCACTAATGTAGGCAAATCTTTTAAAAATGACATACCACTTCACACGAACATCTGGTTCAACAATGATTCTTCTTGATTCAGTCTGCGAGAAAACAAAATGACTTATCGCAAAAACTAAATTCTCCGCAAATGACTTCCCAAGAAACTCTCTTTCACCAATCAATACATGCCAACCAACATCCAAAGGATCTACTTTGTAATACTTTGCTAAGCGATCATAGCTAGCGGTATAAATCTCACAATAGGCAAAAGGAACGCCATCACAAGAAATTAAATACAATTCTTGATGTTCATCATGAACAGCTTTCTCAAAGTGAACAAGCAACTCTGCAAGTGATTTATTTAATTGCCATTGTTCGATCGTATGCTTTGTATTCAACCACTTATGCAATAAAGGCACATCAAATGGAAATCTGACTTCATGGAATCCAACATCAAAATCAGGTAACTTAACAACGAATTGTGAGGGTAAATCTGCCGTTGGCATAATCAATCCACTCTGAATGCACTTTCCTGTTTTCATACAAACCTCTGAAAGGTAAAATGCCTATCTGGTGCATAAAATTCCTGCCCTAATATTTGATTTACAATCATGGCATTACGAAATGGACCAACACTAAGATCTGGCGTTACAATTCCATGCTGACTTAATCCGACATTCTGAACAAAAATAGTATTTCGCTTGTCAACAGTGAAATTTTCTGACACTACCAATTCACCGTCGTCATTACGCCTTAGCACATCATCAAGGGTTCTCATAAAATCAGGCTCTTCATAACGAAAACCTAGCGCAAAAATTAATGCTTGCGTTTCTAGCTCGATCGCCTTTCCAGATGATGTGCTACGCGCCTGAAGTTGCCACGCATTTACCGTTTCTCGGCAATCCAAAAGCTCTAAGCTTGGGAAGATTTCTACTCTGCCTTTACACAATTCATAATGCTCATATAGATAGTCATAAATCGCATTTAACAACTTAAAATTGACTCCTTTATATAAGGCTCTTTGAGCAATAACTAATTCTTGCTTATTCTCCTTGGGCAGATCATAAAAAAACTTGGCATAATCAGGCGTTGTAATCTCCAAAGCTAACTTATTCAGATCCATTGCCATAAAATGTTTTATTCGACCTATCCACTGCAAGGAATAACTGTTATCCTTAAGATCCAATAACAAATCATAAAAGGCCTCTGCACCACTTTGTCCAGAACCAACAACAGTGATTATTTCATTATTTTTTAACTCTTCCTTTTGGTAGGAGTAATCATTAATAAGACAATGCCTTGGATCATTTTCTTGATAAAAGCTCGGTCTAATGGGTACAGTTCCAGTACCTAAAACCAGTTTCTTGGCATAAACCTGATCGAGTGAGTGGTTGCCTAGATCTCGAATTTCGAGTCGATACAATTCTGTCTTTTGGTTATACACAACTGTCTCAACTCTTTTACCAAAAACCAAATCTTTTTGTTGTTTGCATACCCACTTACAATATGCGTTATAGTCTTCTCTAGAAATATAAAAATTCTCGTAAATATAAAATCGATGTAGTCGGCCATGGACTTTCAAATAGTTCAAATATGAGAAATCACTAGTTGGATCAACTAAGGTAACCAAATCGGCAATAAATGGAATTTGCAAGGTGGACCAGTTGGGCATAATTCCTTTATGCCAAGCAAATTCTGATTTTCGGTCAAAAAACACTTTCTTAACAGAAGGTACCGTTTCCAGCAAACTTGATAAGCCTAGATTAAATGGACCAATCCCAATTCCCGCGACATCATAAACCATATAAGTTTTCCTTTCCAGAGCCATCCAAAAAATCGCCTACCGTCGTCTCAGAACTTATATTTCCAACTCTAGAAATCAAATCTTTCAAGCTCTCGACCAATGGCTGTAAACTAGTTGCACTATATTTGGAATCATCGTAATGAATTAAAAACACCAAGCTGTCATCCTGTGATTCATCAAAAACTTCAAAATGAAGTCCAAATTTACTTGGCATAACTTTTTGTTCAAGGAGTTCTATTTTTAATGAATCTGTTCCGAGGCTTTTCTCTACAGAAAATACACTCATGTGATGAACTTGAATGTAATATTCAAGAACGTTACTTCCTGATTCAGCAGACAATTCTCGAATAACATAAGGGTATGGGGTTTTATTAAAATCCCCCATTTCAAAAAGTCGTTTTTGCAAATTAAGCAAAAACACTTCTAATGTTTCATCACGCTGAATATTCACTCTGGTTAAAACAACGTTAGTGAAAAGTCCTATGGTGTATTGATACTTAGGGTCATCTCTACAAGCCATTGACGTAGCAACCAACACTTCTTTTCCAGCACCTAAGCTATGTAATGCAAACACGACTAAGGCATAAACAATTTGGAATAAAGATGTTTTCAGTCTCACTCCAGCAGCGTTTAAATTTTTTTTATACTGACTACTGAAAATCATTCGCAAAGGATGATAAATTTCTTTAACTTTATGTGACGCTCCTAACTTAGGCTCATTTTGCTTAAAACAAGCAACCAATCCTTTTTCTTCGGTTAAGGAACCAAGTCGTTTACGCCAAAAACTTAGTCCATCACGCAAAATGGTTTGCTTTCTACGGGATTCTTCTAAAGCATAATCTACGTATTGCAATACTGATGAATTTTTCTCAGTTTTATTAATGCAATCCATATACTGCAACCTCTCTGTGAGACCAACTACAAACTCATTCATAAATACATCAGCTGACCATATATCAAAAGCCAAATGGTAAATCAGCACAGAAAGATAGTTGCTATCCTTTAATCTGCATTGAGTTACTCGAATAGGTATATTTCTAGTGAGGTCAAAACAAAATGTACTTGCGTTATACGCCAAACCTATTGCACTGTTTTTATCTTTTAAAGTAATGCTGTGGAACCACTCTTGGTCTTCTAACGAGGTGATAGGTAGAATACGTTGGTAAAAACTTTTTCGACCCTCGCTAACTACAATGAGTGTTCTTAGAGCAGTATGACGCTCAATGATACTTACGAAAACTGAACGCAAAAGATCAGGTTCAACGTCTCTATTAACTCTAAAAACAAAGGGAAGATTAAATATGGTATTCTTGCCCAAATCAGCTTCCCACAAATAACTTTCTTGTAAAAGAGTCGCTGGGTAATTAACGTCTGTTTTGATTATCCCTCCACTGTTTTCTTTAGTCTCAACCACCTCGCTCTGCATTTCATTTAGAAACGCTTTATAAAATGCTTCATCAAGTAATAAAGAAAAATCTCCGCCAGACGAAATATCTGCTGGGTCTTGGTTTAGCTGAACGGCATTAGTTCTAGTTAAATCATTTTCAGGATAAGCACTTAATTTAACCAGCTCCTGTATCGACTTTCGATCAATTTTGCCATTAGCTGTTAATGGCATAGCGTCTAGTAACAGCCACTGCGTCGGAATATGACTATCAGGCAAAAATACATTAAGTGCATCCATTAACTGCGACGATGAATAAGAGGTACTCTCCTTATTTTTCACCGTATAAGCCAAGCCTAACTCAGCATAACTTAATTGCTCATTTTGCAGCTCAACCGCCACACATTGATCAATTCCCTCGATTTTTAGAACAGCATTTTCAATTTCTTGAGAGCTGATTCTGACGCCTCTAATTTTAAAATAGCCCTCTTCACGCCCTTCAAATAAAATTAAACCATCCGTAGTCAATCTGCCCATATCTCGAGATACATAAACTCGCTGAGACTTACCGTTTAAAACTAGCTCTTTATAATCATCGAAGCGCAATTGACCATCCACAACATAGCCGTTTGACAAGTTAATCCCTGACATCGCTATCTTGCCAAGCTCACCAACAGCGCGTTCATTATCTTGCGCATCCAGTATGTAATATTGATTACCTGCCAACGACACACCGTAAGGAATCGCATGATAAGCTGCCATATCCTTATCAACATCAATTTTGTGCCAGATACTCCAGATGGTTGTTTCTGTCGGGCCACCGAGAGAATATAAAATCAATTGAGGGTTAGCAGAAAGCAATTGTCGGATCGTCTTCTCTCGAATATAGTCACCGCCTTGTGCCAAAACTCTTAATGACCGTAACTTCTCTGGCTCTGCTGCTAAAAGCAACATATCCACAATCGCTGGAACTGATACCCAGACAGTGACGCCCGCCTCTTGCACTAATCTCGCCCAGAGAAATGGATCCTTATGCTGTGCCTTTTCAGGCACTACAAGTGTCGCCCCAACAGTAAAAGAAACCAGCAGATCAAATAGAGACATATCATGATGAAAAGGCGTCGCAGCAAAAAAACAATCAACTTTCGTCAAATGCCACTTTTTGATTGTCTGCTTCAATGTGTTATCAATCCCCTGATTATTAAGGGCGACACATTTTGGTAAACCCGTTGAGCCAGATGTATAGAGATAACATGACAATGCCTGCCCTGTATTCGGAGTTAAGGCTGGAGGAACGAGAGCATCCGTCACTTCATATAACTCATTAACGTCAATAAGACGTATCGTTGACCGAATTTCACTTACAAGGTCTCCCATTTCGACTAAATCGCATACTAGCCCTTTTACTTGCGCATTACGCAACTGATAACTCAAACGCTCGACAGGCGCCTCTTTATCTAAGGAGAGCCAAATAACACCAGAAAACAAACTACCGAGGAGATAATACGCCTGCTCGAAACACTTAGGCAAAATCATCGCCAGCACGTCGCCTGAATTCATGTCGTGTTGTTTTAAGACCTTAGTTGCGCTTGCCACAAACAAAGCCAACTGCTTATAATTGATACGTCTATCTTGACTAATTAAAGCAACATCCTCAGAGGGTTGAGCATATAACTTGTCATAAATTGACTGGATAAATCCCATCGAACTTGACAATTTATTGACTGCAGCAGTACGCTCCGATGGCATAATAACTTGCTTAACATCTGCCAAGACGTCAAGCGTTGCTAACTTTTCTAAATTCGTGACAACTTGTTTAGCAATCGCAATAACGTCATCTTCCGCTAGCGCAGCTTCGGCATAGTCAAGATCTAACAGCACCCTTTTGTCATTTAGATGGCTTAATCGAATATCCAAGGCAAGCTGGGGCGTCTCTGTAACACCACCGAGATAGACTAAGCCCTCGGATGATTCATGAGCATCCCAAAGCAAACCGTTGGTAAATGCAACAGGTAACGGCAAAATTGTACGCAACTGTTTACTTAACCGCTGAGCAGCAATCACACCTAGCCTATTTGTGGATAATAAACCTAAGACAAGCCGCTGGAGATGTATCAACTGCTCAAGCCAAGATGTTGAGCGGCTGTCGTCGTATACGATTGGTAAAAAAGATGAATTCGTACTGAATGACTTCTTAATTGCGCTATCCGCCGTCGGTACACTTATGGCAAATACGTGTTGTTCACCAACAAATGCACTTAAAGCCTTTAGCACTGCGAACATATAGCCACTATTTGCAAACACGCCCTGTTTGAGCAAGTTGTTACTAACTTGTTCAAACAGGTCACGCTCTAGCGTCATACTGAAACGCTTGCGTTTAGTCCACATAATCTCTTCAAGATCACTTGCCCAAGGCAACTGAATGACTTGACGCACCGCTTTGAAATAATCCTGCCCGTAACCCTCATCAATCGGCTCTTCATTTGACTCAATACCTTTAGACACACCAGTCAACGATGGCGTAAAATCACCACCCAAAGCCAGCTTAAAAACCTCCTTGATTAATCGAGATATCACATAACCATCTAGCAACAATCCATTAAAAGCAAAAGTCACGACACATGACTCATCATCAGTAAATTCATGCAACGCAACCCGCCACAACCTCTTATGGATATCAAAAGTCGCGGAAATAAATCGCTCAATCTGTTGCTCAGCAATCTGCCACATACTCTGCTGCTGGCTTAAGCTACCCTGGCTAATAATAAAATTATCTTGATAGTCTAGATCTTCCTTTTGAAGTAAAAACAGCCCATCCTGACTAACACGAGACGATAGCATCGGGTAAACCGCAAACACCTCTAACATAGCGTCTGCAACCTGAGCGGCTGACGCTGGAAGATAGAAACTCCTAATATCCTGCATATCAACGGAACCCAAGGGAAAGCCACTCGTTCGACCCATAAGATAAGCTTGCTGCATAGCGTTTAATGGCAAACTCATTCTAGCCCCCATGTCTTAATTAACAAACGCTGAACCGTCTGAGCCACTTTTAAAGCTAGCGCTGAGTCTTTCTCATACAAATAGATTGCAAGCTCATGAATTGAACGCAACCTAAACATATCCGCGATACCTATTTGTGCATATAAAAAATATTTATTTGTTTCAATCACAACTTGAGTCGCTAAAAGCGAGTTGCCACCCATCTCAAAAAAGTCTGTATCGCGCATTGTTAACGGATCTATTTGCGTACCTAACACAGCAGAAAAAATAGCCGCCACTACATACACCACCTCTACAGGGAGCTGTCCTTGAGCACTATAATTTGACGGATTTGACGGGTTTAACTCATTTCCCCTGTCAAATTCAGAGGATGGCAAAATTACAATACGCTTGGGGTTCAGCTGCCCAAGAAAATGAGTTGCTAAGGTATTTTGAATTTCATGAATCGACAAGGGTTCATTAACTGAGCTTTCAACCAGCAACGAAAAATTCCCTCCCTTGCCACTCTGCTCATCTATCAGCTTAACCTGTCGCCCTAAGATTCTCTCTATTAGGTCCGTTAATTCTTTTTTACTGAGTAGGCGACCCGCAACCATAAAATCATCGTCACTTAACACCTGGGGTTTTAGTGTTAAACGGTACTTGCTATCAGAAACAAGCTGCCCAATAGGTCGCCCAAGATTTGCAGATGAGTATGCGTAAAGCCTTAATAAATGCTTAAAACAATCAACTAGTTTGGCAATATCTGAAGCAGAGATTAAGTCCTCATTCACATCCCAATTAAAACCTACTGTCTCACCTACTTGAACCACTTGAACATCCAACCCGACGTTTACCCCTCTAGATAAAGCACGCTGGACTTGACCAAAGGTTTGATTAATAACACCAGAAAAAAGTGACCCACATGCCAGCAAGTCGGTATAGACAACGGGCGCAATCTCTTGACACCCAGTTAGCTTCGTTAACTCCCTCAAAAGACTGACTCCCGACAATGCTTCATTGCCAAAGAAATGGCTGGAGTCACGTAAATACCCAATCGTATCCAACAATGATGCCTCTAAATTCACGTCAACCGCTTGGATATAAAAGTCATCACTGAACCATGTCTCACCACCTAGCTGACTCTTTTCATGCTTAAAAAAGGGTAAACTTAAACGAAATGAGGACTGCTTAGTATATAAAGCAAGGGCCGCACAAAAAACGGCTCTAAGCATGACAGATACCTTTACTCCGGCTGCCACAGCATTGTCTTGTAACTGCTGCCATACCCTAACTGGTAAGCACCAACAAATGTTTTGCACTGTGCCCTTGGTCTCGTTATATAAGCGCCAAGGCAACGAAGGTAGTGGGTACTGAGCCAAATGACGAAAATCCAGCTCTGTCGTAGTATTACCTTGATAACTTGCCGTACTTTTAGGAAAACTAAATAACTCCTCAGCTTCGCCACCCACGGCAAGTTGGTAGGCGATGGATAGCTCATGCAAGAAGAGATATACATTCGCTGGATTTAGTATCGCCATATTAGCCACGAACTGCGTGCGTACTTTACCCTCAGCCTCATTCGTGCATGTCACTACCAAAAACAGTGACTCTTTTAGTAAGGTATTCGCGGCTTCCTTGGCAATTGTTGGCAACAAGCCATCTTGCACCTGTGTCTCTTCATCTTGGCAGTTCAAAAGAAGTGCATAAGTCCCCTCTTCTCGACGCTCCATTTGACCTGTTGGTGTCAGTCGCAAGCTAAAAATAGGATAACGACTTACGACCTCATACAACACACTGGAAAATAGTGAGACGTTAAAATTCACACCCTCAAATTCGACAAGAAAAAACGATCCTAACCCGCTATTTTGCGAATCAATCCATGCAGCCAAACCCAAATCCGTCAACTTTTGCATTACAACTGCCCTACCGTCTTACTTTGCCAATCAAAGTAAAATCAAACTCATCCACCACACTAACCACATCCGGCAATTTATTTAGTGCAATATGCTGCTGCGTAAGATACTTTCTTACTTTCACCAGATTGAAATTATCAGGTTTATCCGTAATAATTTGGACGCAAATTTTTTCCCCCAGCAACTCATCAGGCACCCCTGTCACCAACACATCCTTAACATCTGGATGAGCATAAAGTAACTCCTCAATTTCGCTAGGCATAATCTTTTCACCAGCTCGGTTAATGACTTCTTTCAATCGTCCTGTGACGGTAATATTATTGTTTTCATCAAGATAACCTAAGTCTCCCGTGATATAAAAACCATCCTCAGTGAAGCTGCGCTTATTGACTTCATCTGGCGCAAAATAAGCATTAATTGTGTAAGGACCTCGTGTTGTAATTACACCAACTTCACCGACACCTAGCACCTTACCCTCTAAATCAAGTATCTGTATTTCATCAAAATCAGAAAGGCGCTTTCCTTGTGTATTTATCTGAACTTCACGGTTGTCGTCTAAGCGAGTGTAATTCACTAGACCCTCAGCCATCCCATAAACTTGCTGTAGCGTTAGATCCAATGTATCCAGCAAGCGAGCTGCTAACTCCGAAGAAAACTTAGCCCCGCCAACCTGAACAACTTCCAAACTACTTAAATCGAATTTGTCTATCATTGCTGAATTTAGCCAAGCCACGACCAAAGAAGGAACTAATGAAGTTTGCGTAATTTTGTGTCGTTCAATAAGCCCAAAACACTCTGTGGGCGAGCTATTATCAGCAATAACTAAGGTCGCACCCGCATAAATAACCCCCAAAAAACCTGGCGAACTCATCGGGAAATTATGAGACACAGGAAGCACTAATAAATGTTTCGTATCCTGCTGCAAATTTGCAACTACCGCGCTCTCTCTAACTGAATACAAATAATCATCATGCGTCCGAGGAATTAACTTTGGCAAACCTGTCGTACCACCTGAAAGCTGCAAAAAAGCCACCGCACGACTATCCACTGGCTGATAATGTGTTTTCTCTTTTAACTTGGACCGATCCCCATCACATTGAGGTAGCTCCCCTTGAAAAACTGTTTTAATAATTTCTAAATGAGGCAAGTCACCTGAAAAATGATGAATGATTTGCTCAGCGGTGCTATCGCTCTCATGCTTGCACAATCGCAAATACACTCTAGCTTGACTAAATTTAGCAATATGACCAATTTCATAGGAGCGATGACCATCTAAGCAAAAGATAGGAAGCGCACCAAGATAATATAAACCGAATAAAACATAAAAAAACTCTAGGACGTTAGCTGACTGCAACACCACTAGATCATCCTTACGCACGCCCTGCTCATGCAACCACTCGCCCCAAGCAAGCGCTTTAAAATAGAACGCTTCATAGCTGACTTCATCCTCACCAAGCACGAGAGCCGTATTGGTGGCAAATTTTTGGCAAGAACGTTCAAAGAACTCAAACAGCGACTCCCCTTGCCATAAACCATTGGCAATATAAGTCTCAGCGCGTTCCTGAGGAAATAGTGTAAATTCCATGTCCTGCACCTTTTAATTTAACAGTCGGTTAACGCAAGGAAAACCAACGATAGAAAATTCATTATTTGCAAATGATAATTAATATCGTTATGATTCTAATCAGAACATATAGTATCATTTCGTTTTTTAATTTTGCAAATAAATGAAACAAGATAATGAAATTTATACGCTGTACTGTTTACCCTCAGCAGGTAGCAGTGCTTCCATGTATCATCCGTGGCAAAACTTAGCACCCACTCATTTTCGTATTAAAGCAATTGATTATTCAGGTCATGGCTCACGCATCACTGAGGCATTGATCCAACACCCCGGTAACTTAATAAATGATATTGCAGATACTATTTTGGCAACTCATGACCAAACGAAAGATATTGTTTTGTTTGGTCATAGCCTAGGTGCAGGCTTATTACCTTTTGTTGCTCAAAAGATACAGAAGGAGTCTACTTCTCAACACATTGCTTTAATGGTAATCAGTGGACGCGGTTATCGATCCAAGACACGGGCGACACAACATGAATTAGATGATCAAAATGCGCTCCTCAACTTTCTTCAACGATATGAAGGCATACCCGCTGCTTTGCTGACAAATCAAGAAGCCTTAGATTTCTTTTTTCCCATTATCAAAAATGATATTTTGCTCAATAATGCCTTATTAAGGCTTCATTCTGAAATGACCATAACAACTACTCCTTTACTCGTCTTTTCAGGAGCTGAGGACAGAAATGTGACGCTCGAAACACTTAATGAGTGGCGTCATTTAACCAATCAATGGCGTGGCGTTGAGTTTTTTGAGGGCGGTCACTTTTATTTAAGCAGCACAAAAAACATTAGCGCCATGCTGAAAAGTATCCTTACTCATCTCCAGCGCCCTAATTACACCAATTGAGGTTACTTGTTATGTCCCGTTCTATCGAATGTTCCGTTAAGAATTTGCAGCAACTAATCAACACTGAAGTTCTTACCAAATACCAGTGGCAAATTGTTTTTACTTGTTTCGCGTTAGTTTTACTTGATGGTCTTGATATTGCAATTATTGCGTACCTTGCCCCTCTGATTCGAACGGATTTAGGTTTAGAGACAACACAACTGCCTTACTTATTTTCTTCAGGTGTCTTAGGTCTGATGATAGGGAGCTTACTATTTGGTCCATTAGCTGACCGTTATGGCAGAAAAAATATTCTGATCCTATCGTCTATACTGTTTGCCATCTTTACCATTGCTTGCGGTTTTGCGCCAAATTTTTATCTTCTCGTCATCTGCCGCTTTTTAACAGGCTTAGGACTTGGCGGTGCCATGCCAATTAGCCTCTCGCTATGTACCGAATACATGCCCTTACGCCACCGTATGATTTTATCGACTCTAGCATGGTGCGGCTTTACGCTTGGCATTGCCTTTGGCGGTATTTTTGCTTCACTGTTGGTTTCCTCTCTTGGCTGGCGAGGTTTATTTATCTTAACAGGTGCTATACCACTACTTTTTCTATTTCTCGTAGCAAGAGTCTTGCCAGAATCACTGGAGTTTTTAGTCCGCAACAACAAAGCCTCAAAGCTAGATAACGTTCAAGGAATTGTAGACAAACTATACACAGGCAAGTACAAAATCACGCCATCAGCCACAGTACATAATGGCGCTTCTAGGCAACCTATAAAGATGCTTTTTAGCCCTCAGCATCGACTGTTAACGTTGGCTCTTTGGGTCGCATTTTTTGGCTCGTTGCTATTATTTTATTTACTTACCTTTTGGACACCTATTTTATTAGGCGATCTATATTCTTTTGCTCAAACCAACTTTATCACCATGATGTTACCAATAGGTGGCACTGTCGGTGCCTTTGTTTTAGCCCGTTGGATCGATAGGCAGGGCAAGCCTTTTTTAAGATTAGCTAGTGCTTATTTTGCTGCTGGTTTTTTGCTCCTTTTCTTTCCCTCGTTGACCGCTTGGCATACCGCATTGATACTGATCGTATTTTTAATTGGCTTTACTATCGCAGGCGCACAAAACGGTTTAAATCTAGTCGCTGCCACCGTTTACGACACCAGAATGCGTGCTACTGGCGTTAGTTGGGCAATGGCAATAGGTCGTCTAGGCTCTATTGTGGGTTCTTATATCGGGATTTATATGGTTTCATCGGAACACCCGATGAGACTATTTGTGTATTTAGCCACCATTGGTCTTGCCTGCGCTTGTGCCTTATTTGTCGTGAGTCGCTCAATAGCCAAACAAACAAATCATCAAAGCAACCCAGAACAACACTTGGTCAAAGAATAAGAAATCCGACAAATAGTTTAAACCACACCATTAAGCAAATAGTTGGTGCAAATTGACCAATTGTAGCTGTTGCCTTGGATTATTATGGCAAACATGAATTAATAACTTTGGATGCAAATCCACCTCATGGCAATAGAGCGGTTTATCGACAGCATCGAGTTTTCGCTTAGCGGTAGTTCGCTCATCAATGACCTGCGAACCAACGGTATTGATTTGTGCTAGCTCATCAATAAGACCTGTTCCTAAGGCCTTTAAATACGCCTCTTTACGTGTCCAATAAAATAAAAAATCGCATGCGTTTTGAATCTTTTGCTGTTCGCATGGATGCATCACAGCCAGCATGGTCTGATAGTTAACTATTTTAAAAGCTTCAGCATCTACCCCTAAATACTCCTGATCATTTGCTATTAAGATACAGATAAAATCATCGCAATGGCTGACTGAAAAGAACAAAGAAGCTTGTGGCTTAGGCAAAGCACTCAAGGGGTCCAGATAAGGCTTACCGCGACGAGCATACTTTAAACTTAAACTAGCTGCCAAACCTAGTGTTGCTCGGTCTATCTTAATATTCTGTTCCGTTAAGCTTTCTATACCTAGACGGTTGCTATAGCAATCCTCTTGCAAAAGCAATGCCAACACCAAACGTCTTAAACCAAAACTTAAGGTCTGTTGAAGCGCTGTTTTCATGTGTTTATAGGTGCTTATGTGTAGTTTCTCTTCTGCCGAAAGGCAATGCTGACAGAGCATCAATCCTATATTTCCGTTTGGGACTAACTTATCATAGTCATATGCCAAATAAAATAAATACATTCTGAGACCTTTATGTCATCCTGAGCGATAGCAATTTTAAAAAAACGGATTTTGATTGAGTTTGTTGAGCCTTAAAAACCAAGTTGCACAAAATACCTTACAGGCTCAGGCTCCTTACTGAACTTACTCTGAATCTACTAGGGAGTTACTCCATCGGTATCGCTAACTCATAATACTGGGTGGGATCATGTTTGCTATTTCCGTACCATGCAATTAACATCATATTCTCTAAGTTTCTCAAAACTTTTCTCGCTGTCCTGACACTTCGGCCCGTAAGCTCCGCGGCCTGCTTAGAGGTAATTCTGCGATTCATTACTAAGTACTACAATACTTTGACCGCCACTTATAAAATGTTGAAACACCAATCCCTTCTTCACGGCAAAGCTGGGCAACAGGAATGCTGATCCTAGTCAGAAAAGTAGACAAACACTCCCT
>NZ_KV792852.1:0-10608 GCF_001808335.1 Oligella sp. HMSC05A10
TAAAGGAAGTTACACAAAATTATTTACAGGCTCGCTATTACTGCATTTCAAGTATACGACACAGCCTTTTAATAATTGCGCAAGTGTAATTCAACAACTTACTGGCTTTTTGCCAAGCTATAGCAAAGGTCTTGATGGTCTCTACCATAAGTTATCAGACAAGATGGATAAAGCCATAGCAAATGCCCAAAAGGCAACTATAGAAGCTCGAAACAATCGAACCGATAACCCTAGCACCCTGGTTTATCAAGTGGTGAAACACCTGCAGAAGATTGAAAAACAAACGCTTCATTAAAGGATACAGTATATAGTAGCGTATTAACCTGGTAACTTAGCATGGCGGGCGACTTACTTAGCCACACCAGTCTTTATGAGTACTCAAACCGACAAAGAACGTCAATTACGCCTGTATAAAGCCCGCGCCACCGCACTCTTGCTGTTGATGGCCGGGATCTTTATTATCACTACCATCTATCATACAGCCGACTCACCGAGCTGGTTGGGCTACCTACGTGCCTTTGCTGAGGCGGCAACGGTTGGCGCACTGGCTGACTGGTATGCCGTGACCGCTATTTTTCACCATCCCTTAGGCCTGAAAATACCGCACACCAACATTATCCGTAGGAAAAAGCAGCAAATCGGCGATAATTTAGGCGAATTTATGGTGGATAAGTTTTTAAGCGATGACAATGTCCGCCCTTATATTCAAAAGCTACAATTCTCAACATTGATCACCACCTGGCTAAGCAAAAAGTTCTCACAGGATATACTCGTCACTGAAAGCGCCAGCTTGATCCTAGATAGCATTCAAACCATGGACGAGCGTGCGGTGGTCGCTTTTATCAAGCAACAAAGCAAGGCCTTGACTGATGGGATAGCACTGCATCAATTACTTGCCAGCAGCATTGATTTCCTCATCGATAAGCATTGGCATCATGCGCTGATACAGATCATTTCACGAGAAATTAGAAACTATATTGTGTTTAATCACAAAAGCATCTACCAAATGGTGCAGGATAAAAGCCATACCCTGGTACCTAAAGCCATTGACCGCAAAATCGCTAAAGAAATTACCCTAGCCTTAGTCACCTATTTACTGGAACTAGAAAATGATCCTAAGCATCCCGCTTATAAAACCATTCCTCAGAAACTGTTAGCGTTAAAACAGGAGCTTCTCACTAATAAGGAATGGCAGCAACAACTGCAGCTTTTTAAAGATGAATGGATGCATGACGATAAATTAGAACGCATGGCCTATCAGCTTTGGTACCACCTCAAACATTCGGCCATGGTGGCGGCAGAGGATGATGCAAGTGCCTTGCATCAACAATTAAGAAGACAAATCAAGAAGCTCGTCGCCGAGCTTCAACAAAACTCAGCATGGCAACAAAGACTCGACCCTTGGCTGCAAAAAAAAACCTACCGCTATTTTCGTAAAAACCGCCATCTTATTGCCCGCTTTATCAGTACGACCGTAGGTCAATGGGATGCGGAAAAACTAAATCGTACCCTCGAACTTGAGGTTGCAAAGGATCTACAATGGATCCGTATTAATGGCACCATCGTTGGTGGCTTGGTAGGACTGCTGCTGCATGCGCTATCTACTTGGCTCTAGCACACAGATTGCGCACGCCCTAATTGCTAAGCGGAATGGCATAGGTCCCCACCACATGACACACCGCTTTATCCTCCTCACCCTCAGAGTAAATATAAACTTCACCCACGGCCAAGCTGCGACCGACTTTTAATAAATTACACTCGGCAATTAAATGCTTATCCGCACTCGGCTTTCTTAAAAAAGAAACATTTAAATTCGTTGTTACGGCTAAGGGCACAATCCCTATCTCACCCAAAATAGCAATATACAAAGTGACATCTGCCAAGCCCATCATACAAGGGCCGGAGACCGTACCGCCGGGTCTTAGATCGGCCTCGGTCACAATATGTCGCACCCTCGCTGTACCTTCACCCACCGCTAACACATCGACCGGCATTTGTGGAAAATCTTTTTCTAAAAAAGCCACAATCTCATCTAAGCTCGCTTTGTTAACCACCCTCTGATTACTCATCTTTTACCCCTATAGTATTAACCCTGTTAATGCTTGCCAGCCCGATATATAAAGACGCTGAAGCCCATATAGTAATACCCTAATACCAAAGTCTTGTATATAAAATTTATCACTAAACGTATATTAAATTGAGTGCTCATAAAGCGCCAGCTATTGCTATGGCAGTAGTTCAACCATCAATTAAATACACAAATCACAACAATAACTATTACCCGGGAGACAATTATGACGACTTCTAGCGACCATGTCGCCAAGCTAATAGCCAGTCCTAAGTATCAGGAATTGGTCCAAAAACGGAATCGTATTAATAATACCTTCTTTTTGATCATGCTATTGGTATACGCCGGTTTTATCTTTTTGGTTGCCTTTGCCCCAGGCTTGATGGAACAGCCTATCGGTAATATGACCATGAGTATCGGTGTTGCTTTAGGTACTTTAGTACTGATCAGTGCCAGTATTATGATCATTGTTTATACCATTGTTTGTAATAAAACCATTGACCCGCTACTTGCCGAAGTCCTTAAGGAGGTTCAATAATGTCTAGATTATTCGCTACACTCTTACTTTTGGCAGGTTCAAGTTCCATTGCAAGCGCCGCCACAGCCGGTCCGAGTAAACCGGCCATTATTATGTTCTTAGTGTTTATTGCGGGTACCATGGGCATTACCTATTGGGCAGCCCGCAAAACACAGTCCACGTCCGACTTCTACACTGCAGGCGGTGGCATTTCGGGTTTCCAAAATGGTCTAGCCATTGCCGGTGACTACTTATCTGCCGCATCCTTCCTAGGGATTGCCGGTATGGTCTATGTCAGTGGTTTTGACGGTGTGGTTTATGCGATTGGCTTTATGTTTGGTTGGCCTACCGTGATGTTCTTAATTGCTGAACGGTTGCGTAACCTAGGTCGTTACAACTTCGCCGACGTGACTGCTTTCCGCTTAAAGCAAACCCAGATGCGTACCCTTGCTGCGAGTGCTTCACTGTTAATTATCTGCCTTTACTTGATTGCGCAGATGGTAGGTGCCGGCAAGCTAATCGTTTTACTTTTCGGCATTAACTACAAATTAGCGGTCGTGATTGTAGGTGCCTTGATGATGGTGTATGTTGCTTTTGGCGGCATGACAGCAACCACTTGGGTACAAATCATTAAAGCGGTCCTCATGCTTTTCGGTGCGAGCTTAATGACTTTCTTAGTCTTAAAAGCCTTTAATTTCAACATTGATACGATGCTTGAAAAAGCGGTAGAAATTCACCGTGATGGACGTCATATTTTAGCACCGGGTGAGAGCTTAATTTCAAACCCGATTAACGCTTTATCGCTGGGCTTGGCCTTAGCGCTAGGTACGGCCGGTCTACCGCACATTTTAATGCGCTTCTTTACCGTGGCTAACGCTCAAGAAGCTCGTAAGTCCGTGATTTGGGCCAGTAGCTTTATCGGTTACTTCTACTTGCTAACCTTTATTATCGGCTTCGGTGCGATCTGGTTACTCAGCCAAAATCCTGAGTTATTTAATCGCGGTCCTGATGGCAGCTTCGATTTGATTCGTGACCTTATTGGTGGCACCAATATGGTGGCGGTTCACTTAGCCAGTGCGGTTGGTGGTGAGTTATTACTGGGCTTCTTAGCAGCGGTGACCTTTGCCACCATTGTTGCAGTCGTAGCCGGTTTATCTCTTGCCGGTGCGGCTGCGATTTCACATGACTTATACGATAATGTGATCGCCAAAGGCAATGTGACCGAAGAGCAAAAAATGCGTATTTCTCGTATTTCCACGGTTGCTTTAGGTGTGTTGGCCATTCTGTTAGGGATTATTTTTGAGAACCAAAACGTTGCCTTCATGGTAGGTTTAGCTTTCGCTATTGCTGCAAGCTCTAACTTCCCAGTGTTGGTATTGTCCATCTCTTGGCGTGGTTGTACCACCCGTGGTGCCACCCTCGGTGGTTTCATCGGCTTAATTACCGCCACCGTTTGGGTTGTATTAAGTAAAACCGTGTGGGTTGATGTGTTTGGCTTTGCTGAGCCTATCACCCCATTCCCTAACCCCGGTATTCTTTCCATCCCATTAGCCTTTATCTCCATCTGGTTCTTCTCTATCACGGATAAGAGCGCAGATGCGGCCAAAGAGAAGGCAGCCTTCGATGCACTTAACGTACGTTCACAAACTGGTCTCGGTATCAGCAAAGCTGAAGTGCACTAAGTTTAACGGCATCAAAGCGCACATTTGATTACAGAAATGTGCATATAATAAAGGGAGTCTGTGAATAGACTCCCTTTATTGCGTTTTGGAGCGGTTGATGAATGAACTACTGATAGCGGATGACCATCCTTTATTCCGTGAAGCCTTGCGGGGCTTGATTTCCAAGCATTACCCTGGTGCCAAGATTTACGAAGCGGAAAATGCCGATTCGGTATTTGCCTTGGTTGATGATCATGCCGATGCGGACTTACTGCTATTAGACTTAAACATGCCAGGCGCAGAGGGCTATAGCTCATTAGTTTTTTTACGGGCACAACACCCTCAATTACCTATTGCTATTATCTCCGCTCACGAAGATCCGATGCTGATGCGTCGCGCCATCGATCACGGTGCCATGGGCTATATCCCGAAATCAGCCGATATCGAAACGCTCTGCCAAGCCATCGATCATATACTCACGGGTGAGGTCTGGCTGCCTTCTAATGTACCACAAGCACCCGCCGTCACGCTCAAAGAAAAGGAGGCGGCACAGCGCGTAAGTGAGCTGACACCGCAGCAATTCCGCGTCTTGCAGATGGTGACTCGTGGTCGCCTCAACAAGCAAATCGCCTATGATTTAGGTGTTTCTGAAACCACTATCAAAACCCATATGACGGCCATTTTACGCAAACTTGGTGTGAGCAATCGCACCCAAGCGGTATTGCTCGCCTATGAACTCGATTTACAAAGTAAAACAGAGGCTGACTTGCGGGAGTTTCTGGGCGAGCAACCCTAGCACTCGCCCCCTGAGATTGAATTAGGAGGATTTTGGATTTCCACTGTCAAATTTTGGCTTAATGCTCTCATACTGGGCTGTTAAAAAGGCCCTCAGGCGAGCCGGCTTTAAGGGCTTTGTCAGTACCAAATAACCTCGCTGGCGAGCTTTTTGGCGCAGCTCATCACTGCCATCTGCCGTCAATAAGGCGCCATGTAAATAGCGTGCATTTTCACGCAACGCATCCAAACTATCTAAACCGTCTAAGCGATCATGCAAATGATAATCCGCTAACAGCACATGCGGCTTTTGCTCCATTTTGTTGAGCGCCTCATCAATGGTGGTGGCAGCAATCACCTCAACCCCCCATTGTCCTAGCAATATCGTCATGCCACTGATAATTTCCACATCATTATCTAAGCAGAGTACACGTAAACCGGCTAAGGGCAGATCGTCTGGCACCGTTTCAATCCTATTTGGCTTAATCGCTTCTGCGGCCGTGGCCATGGGTACTCGCACACTAAACATACTGCCTTTACTCACTTCCGACCGTACCGCCAGCTGATGCCCCAACAGCACAGAAATACGCTGACAAATCGATAAGCCCAAACCTAAACCCCGTTCGCCCCAATCAAAACTCTGCTCATAGCGCTGAAACTCATCAAATATATGCGCTAAATGATTGCTTGGAATGCCTTGGCCGCTATCCCACACCTGAAACTCGACTTCATCGCCACGCACTCGTCCGCCCAAAATAATGCGCCCCTCTCGGGTATAACGAAAGGCATTTGCCAACAGGTTTTGCAAAATACGCCGTAATAAACGCATATCGCTACGCACATAAACTGGTCGCATAAACACTTGAAAACGTAGGTTTCTACGCTTAGCTGAGGGAGCATACTGCTGGTATAAATCATCTAGTAAAGCCTTAGCATTAAACACCTGTATCTCAGGCTGCAAACCGCCGCTGTCTAGCTTGGATAGATCTAATAAGCCCTCCAACAGCTCCTCTGCCGCCCGTAGCGAGGTATCCACCCGTTCCGCCAAATGTCGCATCTGCTCGATACTATCCGTGCCGTCATGTAAGGCGGATGCAAAAAGCCTAGCCGCATTAATCGGCTGTAACACATCATGACTCACTGCGGTTAGGAAATAGCTGCGTGATTGTTGTGCCCGCTCCGCTTCCTCCGTCCGCTCAGCAACCCGTTGCTCCAACGTGACATTCATCTCTGTTAATTCCTGTTCGACCCGTTTAAACTCTGTCACATCGGTATAACTGGTAACATAACCACCACCGGGCAAGGGTCGACCGCGTAGCTCAATCACCTGCCCCTCACCAATCAAGCGCTGCGCCGAATAAGAGCTTCCCTCAAGCATATAGCCCAGCCGTCGCTCAATCAATTCGGTTAAATTTTCCCCGTCAAGCATGCGCAAACGCCCACGCTTAGCATTGAACTCCATAATTTCGGATACCGGCTGCCCAACTCTCAACAAATGTTGTGGAATATCCAAGAACTCCTCATAGCGCTGATTCCACGCCACTAAGCACATATTCGCATCCACCACACTGATACCCTGCTCCAAATTCTCCAGAGTTGACAACAACACGTCGCGATTAAAGCTCATTTCCTGGCGCGCTTCATCCAGCACGGAAACAATGGCATCCACCTCCACCCCGGAACCACGTAAGGCACTATTTAACACTAAGCGTGCGGAAGCAGCCCCGACGACAGCAGCTAACATCAGCTCAGCAAATTGAATCCACTCGGCATCGGCCCGTAGATCCTTGCTCAGCTCTAACCCTCTTTCTCGCGCCTGCATTTCAAAAGCCCAACCGGCCTTAGCCTCACCCACAATACGACCACTAATCACCAACAAGTCCTGCACCAAAAGGTTACTCGGCACATTCATCGACTCTAGCCGACGATACTTAGCGAAAGGGTCCAGAAACGGACGAGCACGTAGTCTTTCACCTAAGCTAGGTCCTTTAATTAAAGAAAAGAGTAGGAAAAAAGCGATATTAAATAATAATGACCAAAAGGTGCCATGGGTTAAGGGATCCATGCCACTGATACCGAAAAGCTGATGTGGCCTTAACCAGTGAATGCCGAAAGGTCCTTGCTCTACCCACTCATAGGAGAACCACTCAGACTCGGCTAGCGACGGTAACAATAGGGTATAAGCCCACAGCAAGGAGCCTGCCACCAAGCCTGCTTCAACCCCACGGCGACTCGCCCCCAGCCAGCTTAAGCCACCAATCAGACCTGGCGCAAATTGCACCACCGCTGCAAAAGCCATTAGGCCATAGGCTGATAATGCGATTTCCGAACCCGTGCCGACATAATAGCCATAGGCTGCCATGACTAAGACAAAAACCGAACCGCGCCGCATCCATAATAACGATTTGGAATAATCACCATGACCGCCATCAGCCCAACCACGTCTCAATAAGAAAGGCATGATCAAATCATTACTGACCATCGTCGCCAAGGCCACACTGGTCACAATCATCATGCCGGTAGCTGCCGAAAAACCGCCAATATAGGCTAATAAAGCGAGTATGGTTTGCTCCTTATGCAGTGGCAACACCAACACATAACTATCAACCGCCTCCGCACCCGTTTGTTCGAACACATTGAGAGACACGATGGCAATCGGTATCACCATCAGCGCAATCAATATCAGATACAGTGAAAACATCCAACGTGCGTACTTAATATCCCGCACATCGCCGCATTCCACAATGGTCACATGGAACTGGCGTGGCAAACAAACCACCGCTGCAAAGGCTAATAAGGTCTGCCCGACAAAACTCATGGAGCTGGTATGTTGCGTCAAGGTTTCAAGGGCACCAACGGCATTTAGATCCTCCGCATGAACCCACAAAAAGGCAAAAATCCCCACGGCAATTAAGGCCACGAGCTTGATCAATGACTCAAAGGCAATCGCTAGCATCAAACCGGGGCGATGCTCCGTTGCATCCGCTTGACGAGTACCAAACACAATCACGAAAAGCGCCATGAGCGCAGCCACATAAAGCGCCGGATCCCCAAAAAAGCTCGTCGAAATCTCCTGCCCAATAAACACCCCAATACTCATGGTCACCGCCTTAAACTGTAAAGCCAGATAAGGCACCACGGCAATCAGCGCAACAATGGTCACTAAACCCGCCAGGCGCTGAGAGCGTTCATAGCGACTGGCCATAAAGTCGGAGATAGAAACAATGCGTTGACTTTGTGCCACCAAGGCCATACGCTCTAAAAACAGCCCAAAAAACACAAATAACAATAGCGGACCTAAATAAATCAGTAAATAGCCCCAACCGAAGCGCACCGCACTTCCCACCGCACCGTAGAAGGTCCATGACGAACAATAAACCGCTAAGGATAAACCATAAACAGCCGGTCTTAACCAAAGACGCTTTTCATATAATGGATAGCGATCGCCAATCCAGGCAATGCCGAATAAGGTGGCCAAATAAATAAATGAGGCCAATATAACGTATGTTGGTGACATCTGCTCCCCTCACCCTCCTACTTTAGTAGCGCCACATCATTTCTTGCTCTTTTTAGATGTATATTGTAAGAGTAATAATAAATAAGATACCAATAAGACTGATTGCTAAATGCTTAAAATCAGTGTAATCGCTAGGTTCTTTATTTTGAAGTTCATTGAATAATAAACGGATTAAATGAAGAACAACAAATAAAAGCAAAATCAACCTTTTGTTGATTCAACTAAAATCATGGAGACATTATGGCCAATTCAGACTTAAACTTTGACAAGTACCCACAAAAGCCTCATGGTGGCGTATTAATTAATCAGATGGTCCCTGAGCATAAGCGCGAAGCCGAGATGGAGCGTGCTCGTTCCTTGCCAAGCATTCGGGTAGACTTAGAAGCCGTCATTACGATTGAGATGATTTGTACCGGTGTCTTATCACCGATCAAGGGCTTCATGAACAAGGAGGATTATCTTTCTGTACTTGAAAAAGGTCGCCTCAAAGACGGCACCATTTGGCCTGTACCTATTAGCTTTGCTCCCATCGGCGATCGTAACGCCGAGGTGATCGCCGGCTTAAAGGTAGGTGGTGAGGTCGCTTTAATCGACTCCTCCAATGAACCCGTAGCGATTTTAGAAATTGAGGATATTTTTGATTACGATAAAGAGCACCGTGCGCAGAGCCTATTTGGCACCACTGATCGTAATCACCCAGGGGTAGACTCGATTAACCGTCGTATGGGCACAAAGTCCCTTGGTGGTACCTTACATCTATTACGTCGTGCCGACTGGGGTCCGTTTGAGAAGCTACGGCTTGAGCCGAGAGACACATGGAAGCTCTTCTACGAGGAGCGTGGTTTCCGCAGCGTCGCCGGCTTTATTACCGGTGCTAACCCACTACACCGCGGTCACGAGTATATTCACCGTAATGCCCTCGAGGAGGTGGATGGTATTTTCCTCCAACCACTCGTTGAAATGGCTAAGCGTGAGTATGTACGTCACGAGTACCGTATGCTCGCTTACCGTAACGTGCTGGACACCTACTACCCTCAGGATCGCGCAATCCTCGGGCCACTACGTGTTACCTATATTTTCGCAGGTCCTCGCGAAGCGGTGTTACACGTCTTATTGATGAAAAACTACGGTTGTACCCATGCACTGATCGGTCGAGATCATGCAGGTACAGGTAGTTACTATGATAAATACGCTGCACACAGCATCTTTGAAGAGTACACGCCAGAGGAGATGGGTATCGACGTACGCTTCTTCCATGAGGTGTTCTATTGTACGCGTTGTGCCAGCCATGCGACGCCGCACACTTGCCCGCACGATGAGCGCTTCCGCTTAAATATTTCGGGTACCGGTATCCGCGAAATGCTGCGCTACGGTTTTGTACCACCTAAAGAGGTTATCCGTCCCGAATCCGCACTTGCGGCGATGCAAGGGGTACAGCCTAAGGGCGTCGATGCCGAGGGTAAAGGCGTACTACCTGTCGGCAAGGTGATTAAGAGTATGTACCCGTACTATACGCACTACACTCGCCTGGGTGGCTCGAAGCGTCCGGTACCACTGGAGATTGATGACTTGACCCTACTCGACTTGGAGCAAGCAACTTTCGATGCACGTTATCACGCAACCGATATCTATAAGGATGTTTACGCTGAGTACACGGCACTACTTGACCATAACCGCACCTTACAGCCAGCATGGCGCGGTGATGCTCGTCGTGACATGGCGCGTATGCAGGAGCGTACCATCTCCGACTTAGAGGAGAAGTTATCAGCAGCACCGGATAGCTCATCTGATGAGTTTATGTATCAGGATCGCAAAGAGGTAGAAAAGGAGCTTGAGGTAGCTAAGAAGTTGCTCACTGATGCCCCTTCGGCCCTTAACACCGAGACGCTAAATGAGCGTTGCTGGAACGTTTTACCGTACAAACGCTATCGCGGTGCGGATAATGACTAGTTCCTAAGCATGGCTCAACAGGCTCTGCTTGAAGCCTGCGAGCGGCTCAGTCGATGATAAAAAGCGCAATCGGTACGAGATGAAACTGGTTGAGACCTTTGCAATAACCCCTCAAACTTCC